>CACYCZ010000051.1 GCA_902773055.1 uncultured Bacteroidales bacterium | reverse complement strand
GGGCCATCCACGACACATTGACACCCGCCATCGGGGTCAAAATCACTTGTCCTTTCTCGTCCTGCGCGCTCGTCGGCATGCCGACAGACAGTAGGAGGAACAATAATAATGCTTTTCTCATGATAGTATTCATTCTGTTTGTATATACACCACAGAGATACACCGAAATCATTTGGCCACTTTGATGGTTTTGCCGTTTTTGTTTTTGATGATGTAAATGCCGTGGAGGGGCTGCTGCAATTGGCGTCCTTGCAGGTCGTAGATGTAGCAAGTATGGTCTGTCTCAATGGTCGGAGTGGCAATTCCGGAGGGATCCATCTCTTGGATGTTATTGAAATAACTCCAACTGAGTGTATTATTATAGGCATCGATTGTACCTGCCGGAACGAAGAGCGTGGCATTGTCATACGTTGATTTGCCAAAAACGTCGTATGCGATTGTAAATGGCTCCTTGATCAAGGAGATGACGCTGTTCAAGTTGCTACAACCCTCAAAAGCCTTGTTCTCGATGGCGGTGACGCCTGACGGGATGGTGACGCTGGTCAGGCTTGTGCAGTTCCAGAAAGTCAAACCTTTTATAGTGTTGACACCCGACGGGATAATGAAATCCTTCAAACTGCTGCATTTCATGAAAGCCCAAATACCAATGCTGGTGACACTTGAAGGTAAATCAATGTCGGTCAGTTTTTGGCACTCCATAAAAGCACTATCACCTATAGTGGTGACTCCCGACGGAATGGTGATGCTGGTCAAATTAGTACAATATTGAAAGGCACCATTGCCGATGCTGGTGACGCCTGAAGGAATGGTGACTGTAGTCAGATTGCTACAACCGCTGAAAACATTCTTATCGATGATAGTCATACTTGAAGGTAACGTTATTTCCGTCAGGCTAATACAGCCAGAGAATGCACCTTCGCTGATAGTGGCGACACTATTGGGTATAATAACGCTGTTCAGACCTGCACAATTATCGAAAGCCATCCGTTCGATGGTTGTTACACTTGAAGGAACGTCGATACTGGTTAGTTTTATGCATTGAGCGAAAAGAGATTCGCTGATGTTGGTCAGTCCTGATGGCAGGGCAATGCTGGTTAAATTGCTGCAATAAGCAAAAGCCCCTTTGCCTATGGAGGTGACACTTGACGGTATATCTAAATTGGTCAAATCATGGCATTGTGAGAAAGCGTATTCGTTAATAGTTGTGATGCTTGTCGGTATGTTGACACCGGTCATCCATGAGTTACTGAAAGCATACTCGCCAATACTGGTTACTGTATACTCGTTGCCATCGACGGTGAATTTGGAAAGGATTGTTATGTTGCCTGAGATATTAGGTGAACCAGCTTGAACTGAACTGGTTCCTGCCTTTACACAAGCCTCAACGCTTCCCAGGGTGTACTCATAATTCACATATGTCTCCGGGTCTTGCCACACTTCAGCCCTTATGGTTGTCGGCAAGAGGATTGCTAACGCAAATAGAAGTAGTGATTTTTGTCTCATGATAGTATCATTTTAATTAGGTATATATAACCCCCCGAAAGGGCGAAAATAAGCAAGGTTTAAGTTAAATATTGTTAGGCATCAAAGTAAAATACGTTTTCGTCGGCAAATATAGCGAATAATTCGTAATTGACATGATGATTTTGTCGATAATTATGGGTCATGCTAAAACATTTCCGCAAAAATACGAGAAGCGCCCGTGATTTGCAAGGATTCGGATACGCAAAATTACGCAATACTTAAACAGTTGACAGTGAATGGATGATGTCGTCCCATTTCTTGGGGGAGCCTTTCTCGCCGAATGCTTTTTCGTACAGTCTCTGGCGCACGGAATTGATGGCTTGGGGAGTCTTGTAAAGCAGCATCGCTATGTCGGCGGCATTAAACCCGACGGCAACCAACATGCAGACAAGATATTGGTAATCGTTGACTTTGGTCAGTTGTGTCAACTCTTCCCTGAACGCGGGCTTTTCTCGGCTGAAAAGCACGGTCAGTTCTTTGACTTGGTCGTCGGTGATATGAATGCCCTCTGCAACGTTCTTTTTCAGTTGCCAATACAAATCAGAGTTTAATAACCCTGAACTCGTCAATTGCTTCTTCTCTTCCATCTTCTTCTGATATTCACTGACTATTCTTTCATATTTTTCTAATTTCAATTTCAGTAGCGCGTTCTTTCTTCTCAGGTATTTGACCAAAAGCAATATCATCAGGCAGAGAAGCAGGCAAAAGATGACAGAAGAGATAAGTATCACTATCCATTTCGTCTTATTGGCATCATGCACTTGGAGGAGTAAAATCTTTTGTTCGTTAACATTCTGGTTATACAACGCATTGACACGAGCTACGTCTTCTGCTGCATGTAAGCGCTTGGTGCTGTCTCTT
>CACYCZ010000050.1 GCA_902773055.1 uncultured Bacteroidales bacterium | reverse complement strand
TCTTCCAAGCTGTGGACAAAGCAGCATTCTATACTGCACAGACGAATCACGACATTGGATCTAGGCTTGATGTTTTGGGGCGGCCGGCGCGTGTACTGATAGGCAAATGTCCCCACGTATTTGTCAGGGAATTCGGCAGCGACGGCATCTGCAGCATGGTTGACGAACCACAGCAACAATCCCGACTGACCTCCGTATCTGTCGGCAAGTTCCTGGCATTTTTCGCATTGGCAATAACGCTGGTTGTCATTCTGCGAGAGACTGTATATCGTAAAGTCAGGTGCATTCCTCATGGTGTTCCGCAATTTCTCAGTGCATATATGCAGTACATTGGGGTTGGACAGGCAGAGTTGTCCGTTGTCAATGCGTTTCCCGTCGCGCAGTGCAAAATACTCGGGATGCTCTGCATAGTATTCTTTTGCCGGCATGAACTGCCCCATGGTATGGGCATTCCAGTAGCGCTCGGAACCGCCATATTCGGGAGTCTGATAAATGGCATTGTTGAAATGACGTACAGCCCAGTGGGAATTATAGGCTTCATGATATTGGTTAAACCTGATGCCTATGGCTGGTTTCTCCTGATGATACAGGTTGGAAGGGAAAAACCAGTTTTGGCGTTGGGGAATAAGCGAATCGGTCGGCGTAAACCATCGACATCCCAGTTCCTTTTGCAGGAAGGCATATACTCCGTAAAGTGTGCCGCGTTGGGCACCGCCATATATCCATAGGTTCTTGCCGATGCTGCGGTAGACATATCCTTCGTCTTTGCGGTCTGGCTGAAGGACGGATGCCTTGTCGGCTAATTTTTTATGGAAACCGATAAATATATGGTATTTGTTCTTGCTTGTCTCCTGATGAATGGGCAGAGTGATTCCGCTGATGTTTTTGAGAGTGCATTGCAGTTCTTTGGCTGCTGTCTGTTCAGAGGGGGAAGCTGTTGCAGGAAGAAGGATGTCATACGGGCTGTGACCATTGCCAAAAAGGCGGATTGTCTTTACAGAGCCGGCATAAATGCCAGCCGACGATGTTAAGATAGCGATGGCAGTGAATAAAAAAGTTTTCATCGGTCTATGGGGTTTTGATAAAAATATTTCCATAAAGGTGCAACCATCATGGCCTGAAGAAAGTCACCTCGCAGGAGCATGTCATAGACTTCTGTTGGTTTTTTGAGAAATACTTCAATGTCTTCAGTTTCATCCAAATGTCTGTCGGCTGTTGGCTTGACGCCTTGTGCAAGAAAGCAGTGACATAGATTATCGGCAGAACCGGAGTTGGGCGCAATGGTCATGATCTCGGTCCAGGAGCCACCGCTGTATCCTGTTTCCTCCAGCAGTTCGCGCTGGGCTCCTTCCAGAGGGGTTTCTCCAGGCTCAACACAGCCTGCAACCAATTCTGTGGACACTTTTCCTATGGCATGCCTGTATTGTTGTTCAAGAATAATCTGCCCATCTGTATCAATGGCGATGACGTTGACGAAATCGGGGTAGTGCAAGATATAAAACTCATCGTAGATTTTTCCGTTGGGCAATTTCACGATGTCCCTGCTTGCATTGAGCCAAGGGCGTTCATAGACCTGCTTTGTTTCCAAAACAGTCCACTTCATTTCCTTTTCAGTTCTCATACCTGTCGGTTTTTCTCTACCCACTTGCGGGCATTGACGAAGGCTTCAATCCATGGGGTAACTTCGTCCATGCGGCGCTCTTGTGGATACCAGGCATTTTGCCACGGGAAAATGGCGCGTTCCAGATGGGGCATCATGGCCAAATGGCGTCCATCTTCGCTGCAAATACCTGCCACGCTGAAGTCGGAACCGTTAGGATTGGCGGGGTATTCGGAATAGTTGTATTTTGCTACGATGTTGTAGGCCTGCTCGCCTTTTGGGAGGTGGAATTTGCCTTCCCCGTGGGCTACCCACAAACCGAGTTTCTGTCCGCTCAGACTTCCAAACATGACACTATGGTTTTGGGGAATCTGCAGTGTGACAAATTCACTTTCAAACTTATGGCTATTGTTATGGAGCATTTTGCTGCCATTGTCTCCGGTGAGTCCAAGTTCAACCATCAGCTGGCAACCATTGCATATACCCAGTGACAGGGTGTCCTGACGGGCATAGAACCTGTCCAGGGCCTCCTTTGCTTTGGGGTTGTACAGGAAGGCACCGGCCCATCCCTTGGCTGAGCCCAGGACATCGGAATTGGAGAATCCGCCACAGAACACAATCATGTTAATGTCCTCCAAGGACTCGCGGCCACTGATCAGGTCAGTCATCATGACATCCTTGACGTCAAATCCTGCAAGATACAGAGAGTATGCCATTTCTCTTTCTCCATTGGTGCCTTTTTCCCTGATGATGGCTGCTTTGATGCCTGTCGGCTTCCGACGGTCTGCGGATATGCCATATTGCGCAAGTGTACCGGTGAAGCTGTTGCTGAATTTCATTTCCAATGGTTGTTTTTTGTAGTTGTCACGGCGCATCTCGGCGCAGCCATTCGCTGCCTGCCGACGTTCTAAGAGATAGGAAGTATTATACCATATGTCACGCAAGCGGTCTATGTCAAAAATGTGCTCGTAATGGTCTTTCTTTATTACCATACTGCGTTCTTTCGGTGTTGGGTATCCGATTTTTGCATATGCTACTCCTGCATTTTCCATAATTTTATCAAACAGTTCCTTGTCCTTGTCTGCAATTTGAACCACGACACCAGGATTTTCTGCAAAAAGGTTGCAGATGATGTCTCCGCCTTGCAGGTCATGCAGGTTAATGTGCAGCCCGCCATGGGTGTTGGCAAAGGTCATTTCCAACAGGGTGGTGACGAGGCCGCCGGCTGATATGTCGTGGCCGGCCAGGACAAGGTCATGGCTTATGAGTTCCTGTATGGCATTGAAGGCGCAGGCAAAGTATTCGGCATTTTTTACAGTGGGTACATCGTTGCCGACCTTGCCCAGGGTCTGGGCGAATGCAGATCCTCCGAGATGTTGCTTGTCAAAACTGAAGTCGATATGGTAGAGCGAACTGTTTTTGTCGTTGACCAGAACAGGGCTGACTACCTTGCGGATGTCGTCAACTTCTCCGCCGCTGGAAACGATAACTGTTCCCGGTGCAATGATTTTCTCTCCGTTCGGATACTTTTGTGTCATGGACAAGGAGTCCTTGCCTGTCGGTACATTGATATGCAGTTCGCAACAGAAATCAGACAAGGCTTTGACGGCTTTGTAGAGGCGTGTGTCTTCACCTTCCTGGCTGCGGCATGGCCACATCCAGTTTGCGCTGAGGCTCACGCTGGCCAGTCCGTCAGCGAGCGGTGCCCATACAATATTTGTCAGCGCTTCGGCTACCGACAGCACGGAGCCTGCCTCGGGCGATGCCAGTCCTGCTTGAGGTGCGTGTCCCAATGCTGTAGCGATACCTTTGCGTCCGCGATAGTCAAGGGCCACTACGCCACAGTCTGACAAAGGTAGCTGTATCTCTCCCTGACACTGTTGGCGGGCAATCTTGCCCGTGACTGAGCGGTCAACCTTGTTGGTCAGCCAGTCCTTGCATGCCACGGCTTCCAGCTGGAGTACACTTTCCAGATATTTATCCAGCAGTTTGATGTCGTATGTGGCATTTTCATAATGGCGTTCCACTGTTGTGTCCCGCATGTAGGTGACGGGCGAATGCCCGAACATTTGCGCCACGTCCAAGTCAAAGGGCTTGACTCCGTCGCCCTGCGTGAAACTGAAATGGGCATCGCCTGTCGTTTCGCCGACTACATACAGCGGAGCGCGCTCGCGTTCCGCAATTTTACGTACATGTTCAATATGTTTTTCATCAATGAGCAGCCCCATGCGCTCCTGACTCTCGTTGGCGATAATTTCCTTGCTGGACAGGGTCTGGTCGCCGATGGGCAGTTTTGTCATGTCGATTTCGCCGCCACATTCTTCCACCAGCTCCGACAGGCAGTTCACATGGCCGGCCGAGCCGTGGTCGTGGATAGACACGACGGGATTGACATCTTCTTCACACAAGGCTCTTACGAGGTTGTATGCCCTTTTCTGCATTTCGGGGTTGGCACGCTGCACGGCATTCAGCTCTATGCCATTTGAATAGCGTCCTGTATCTACTGATGATACTGAGCCTCCGCCCAGTCCTATCCTGTAGTTGTCACCGCCCACAACGACAATCTTGTTGCCCTTTTGCGGTTTCTTCTTCAGGCAGTCCCTCTGGGTGCCATATCCCACGCCGCCTGCCAGCATGATGACTTTGTCGTAGGCATATTTTTCTTGTCCTTCTTTATGCTCAAAGGTCAGCAGGGAACCGGCTATGAGCGGCTGTCCGAATTTGTTGCCGAAGTCCGAAGCCCCGTTGCTGGCCTTGATCAGTATCTGTTCGGGTGTCTGATACAGCCATTGTCTCACGGGGAGCACGTTCTCCCAGGGCTGCAGTCCGTTTTCCTTGCGCGGATAGGCCGTCATGTATACGGCCGTGCCGGCTATGGGCCACGAACCGGTACCGCCGCCCATGCGGTCGCGTATCTCGCCACCTGTCCCGGTGGCGGCACCATTGAAGGGCTCTACCGTAGTGGGGAAGTTGTGGGTCTCAGCTTTCAGCGAGATGACGCTCTCAATATCCTTGACCCTGAAATAGTCGCTCCTGCTCTGGTCGGCGGGCGCAAACTGTTCCACCACGGGCCCCTTGGCAAAGGCCACATTGTCCTTGTATGCCGACAGTATCCTGTTGGGGTTTTCCCTGGTGGTCTTCTTGATCATGGCAAACAGGCTGCTTTCCATCTCCTTGCCGTCAATGATGAACACGCCGCCAAAAATCTTGTGCCGGCAATGCTCCGAGTTGATCTGGGCGAAGCCGAAGATTTCCGAGTCGGTCAGGCGGCGTCCCAGTTCCCCTTCCATCCTGTGTAGGTATTCTATTTCTTCCGCAGAGAGCGCCAGTCCCTCCTGTTCGTTATATTCCTCAATATTTTCAATATGCCTTATAGGCTCCGGCTTGATGTCGGTGCTGAAGATGTCCTGGTCCAGACCCTCATACAAGCGTTGCAGCATGGGGTCGTAGTTGGCGTCGCTGCCGTTGGCGGGAAAAAACTCCTCTATGCGCGTTATGCCCCTGATGCCCATGTTCTGGGTTATCTCCACGGCGTTGGTGCTCCAGGGGGAGACCATTTCGCGTCTCGGTCCCACGAAGAAACCCGCAACAAGGTTATCGTCTATCATGTCGGCACCAGCGAAGAGCCAGCCCAGTGCGCTGCATTCATCGCCCGTCAGGGTCCTCGTCGTATCCACGGCGATGCAGCTCCCCGAGGCAGTCTTGAAGAATAGAATCATAGGACGGATAATTTTTTATGTTCTTTTTCGAAAATTGAATTAAATGTCCACAAAGTTACGATAAAAAATCCGATTACACCCGCAGGGGGCGAAAATGCTGTCGGGGAGAAATGAACTTGTACCCAGATGGCATTTCCGTTCGCTCTGCCGGAGGGGTGTGATTGCCGGCAGGGAGGGAAGTGGGTGTAGGGGTATTGTTGTTTGCGGAGAGTCAGCTTTTCCTGACCTGTCGCTGTGGGCTGACAATGGCAACTGAAGGGAAAGGGATGTACAATTTTCTAATTTTCAGTCAGCTCCCCCCGTCGCTACTTGGGTTTTCTTTGTAATTTTGTAAACTGATGAGCGAAAGAGTGTTTTCTTTATGCTTGTTGCGGTGTGGTTTTCCTTTCCGGCTGTATTGTCTTTCTGCATTTGCGGGGACGGCTTGGTGGGAGGATTGCTTTAATCAAGATGGAATAATTTAGATACAGACTATGAAATATTTAATATTGTTGATTGTTGCGGCAGGAAGTATGCTGCCCGGTTCTGCCCGCCAGATCCTGATTGAGACGGAAAGTTTTCAGGACAAGGGCGGATGGCGGGTTGACCAGCAATTTGTCGACCAGATGGGTTCGCCCTATCTGCTGGCTCATGGGATGGGGACGCCGGTTGCCGACGCTCAGACCACGACGGAACTTCGGGCCGGTGGTACCTATTATATATATGTACGTACTTACAACTGGACGGCGCCTTTCTCCAATGAACCCGGTGCAGGGCGTTTCCGGCTGAAGGTCAATGACGGGATTCTCCCAGTTGACCTCGGTAGTGTCGGTAACGGCTGGCAGTGGCAGCTGGCCGGCAGGAAGAAGCTTCGGGCGGGTGCTCTCAGGCTGGCCCTTCATGATTTGACAGGGTTTGAAGGGAGGGCTGATGCCATATTGCTGTCCACGACTCCGCTTCCCCGGCTGGATACTTCCAGAGAGGATATGGAAAGAATGCGCAGCCGCCTTGTTGCCGGCTATGATGAGGTGACGGACGGGGGGAGCTATGATTTTGTTGTCGTGGGCGGCGGTTATTCGGGTATCTGTGCTGCTGTGGCTGCAGCGCGTCAGGGGCTCAAGGTTGCCCTTGTGCAGGACCGTGCCGTCCTGGGTGGAAACAACTCCAGTGAGATACGCGTTCAAATGGGAGGGTCTGTTTCGTGTGAGCCCTATCCCAATCTGGGCAACTTGCTCAAGGAGTTTGCGCCTACCCGTAAGGGGAATGCCATGCCGGTGGAATATTATGGCGATGACAGGAAAATGGATATTGTACGTTCAGAAAGCAATATCAGCCTCTTTACGATGACTCGTATTGTCAAGGTGGAGATGACGGGTAACCATATTGATGCTGTCGTAGGGCGCGGTATAGAAAACGGCCGTCTCATACGGTTTAGTGCACCGCTTTTTTCTGACTGTACTGGCGACGGCAATGTCGGAGTCTTGGCAGGTGCTGATTATATGGTGGGACGTGAGTGCCGGGCAGATTTTGGTGAGCACAGTGCTCCCTTGAAGCGCGACTGTATGGTGTTGGGGGCTTCCCTGCAATGGAATTCCGAAAAGCAGGATCAGCCTGTGGCGTTTCCTGAATTTAATTTTGGCTGTAATTTCACTGACTCCAGCGTGCAACAGGTTACCAAGGGAGTGTGGACATGGGAAACGGGTATGATGAAGGATCAGGTGGCCGAGGCTGAGCAGATACGCGACTACGGCATGCTGGTCATATATGCCAACTGGTCATACCTTAAAAACCATTCTTCCTACAGGGACAAGTACGCCAACCTGCAACTTGGCTGGGTGTCTCATGTGAGCGGCAAACGTGAGTCGCGCCGCCTTGTCGGTGATTATGTAATGACAGAGACCGATATTGTGGAAAACAGGATTTATGAAGATGCCACAGCCACTTCCTCATGGACAATTGACCTGCATTATCCTGAACCTGAGAACAGCAGATATTTTCCGGGCAGGGAGTTCAAGAGCATCTGTGTACAGGAAGAAGTGCCGCTCAGCCCTATTCCTTACCGTTGTTTCTACACTAAGAAAATAGACAATCTCTTCATGGCGGGCCGTGATATCAGTGTAACCCATATAGCCCTGGGCTCTGTTCGTGTCATGCGCACCACGGCCATGATGGGTGAAGTGGTGGGGCTGGCTGCCAGTGTATGCCACCGCCGCCATTCGCTGCCCAGGTCAGTCTATACTCACTATTTTTCTGATTTGCGGTCATTGATGGAGCAGGGAGCAGGGCGCCACGGTATCCCCAACAACCAGTTGACCAATGTGGGGCGGAATTGCCACCACTATTTCACCCCGCAGTATACCCTCCACTCATCCGGTGCCAAGACTCAGGTCGTACAGGGGATTCCCTTCAGTGATATCAGTGTAGAAGGCATATCTTTTCGGATGGTCAAGGTTGAGGGTGGCTCGTTTGACATGGGGTGTGCCGATGGCTTTGCCGCCGACCGGCCTGTGCATGGGGTAACGGTAGACGACTATTATATAGGTCAGACAGAAGTGACTCAGGAACTCTGGACAGCAGTCATGGGAAAGAAGGCTAATACGGCCGGCAACCGCAAGGGGGGCAAATATCCGATTGAGCGCGTCCTTCCAGCTGCCATAGAGGAATTTCTCCACAGGTTGAGTGAGCGGACGGGGCGTACCTTCCGTCTGCCTACTGAGGCCGAATGGGAGTATGCCGCCCGTGGCGGACGCTATTCCCGGGGCTATCGTTATAGTGGCAGTGACAGTGTGGCCGATGTGGCATGGAATGTATTTTCTTCGGGAGGCAATACCCATGAAGTGGCACAATTGCAGCCCAATGAACTGGGACTTTATGACATGAGCGGCAATGTCTTTGAATGGTGCTCAGACTGGTATGGCAAATATCCTGCTTCGCCGCAGGTTAATCCCAAAGGCCCTTCCCAGGGTGCTTACCGTTGCCTACGCGGTGGATGCTGGCTGGGAGAAAACAACAGCTGCCGTACAACATACCGTAGTTATGATGCTACCGAAAGCATGCTCTTTAACAATGGTTTCCGTCTTGTCATGGAGCCGTGATGTGAGTGGTCAACCCTTCCTGTGTGAATGTTTCTTCCCGACTTGATGCCGGCGAAGAGATATTAAGAAAGTTTTCTGTTGTTTTTATTTTTTTGTGGCCTGGAGTGTGCTCAGTTGCATTTTTTTTGTAATTTTGCATGCAAATATCCTGTTTTGATTTTGAATTGGAATAACCAAGGCGAAGAGACATAAAAGGGTTAAAATTCTTGTTTTGAAGATGTTCAGATTTTTAAAATCAAGTCATAAACTGACATATTTGCGTATAGCTTTGTTGTGTCATTGTTCTCCCGATCACGTGTATGACGTGGCCCATGGCAAAGCTGATATGCTGGATGATTCCAATGCGCCGATCCTGAAACGGCTGAGAGATGCCGGACTGATGAGGCGGACGTATATAAAGAAGCATCGGCATCATCATAAATCTGACAGAAAAGTTGCTCCCGAAGTGTAGTGGGATAGGGGCGCAGAAAGTTTTTCCCGGGACAGTGTGGCTGAGATACCTGTCTGCGGGATTTTTTTTGCTTCTTGGCCAGAGTCCGATATCCGTGGGGACTGTATGTCGGCGATGCATCGTCCTGCCAGCTTGCTCCAGGACGGTTGGTTGATTGTCATTAGCCTGTAAGACAAACTCTTATTGGCCGTTATAAATGTCATGTTGCCCCTGTTGATTTTATGTTTCGCGTCGGTGAATGTATGTTTCGCATCGGTGAACGTATATTCCGCATCGCTGAACATACATTCACCGACGCTGAACATAAAATTTGTCGCCCTAAAAGTATTTCCTGATCACGCTATGGCTGTTTCTCTCTCCCAGGATACAGAAAATGTGGACACGGACAGGTTCTTCAGCCGTGTTAGTGCAGAGTCTGGCTTAAAAATATACCCCGAAACGTAAAAACTGAAAGTGCCACCATATCGGCACAGTTAAATTGAAAACGCAAAAAAAATATGGACGAAGGCCTTTTTTCGGATAAAAAATATTTACTTTGCATTTTAAAATGAAGGTGGCAAAATATAAGAAACGAATACTAAAAGGAATGGGAATCGCATTGATGACTCCCGTGGTCCTGTTTTTTATATTGGCCATACTTGTCAGCCTGCCTCCTGTTCAGACGTTTGTCAAGAATAAGGCAACGGCTTGGCTCTCAGAAAAGACAGGTTGGGAGGTGAGTATTGATAAGGCCCGGTTGTATTTCCCGCTTGACCTCAGTCTGGAGAAAATGTCGGCTGTCGAGAAGTCCGACACCTTGCTGCGAGCGCAGACTCTCAGACTGGGGGTACGCATCCTTCCCCTTTTCAGCGGCAAGATTGCCCTGGATGGAATATGGCTTTCAAAAATGAAGGTTGATACCAAGCATTATATCAGCGATACCCATATCAGAGGTCATGTGGGACTGTTGAACGTTGAAGTTCCCGCAGAGTATAGCCTCCGCCACAGTTTGCTTGAACTGGGCATCGTGAGGCTGCACGACAGCGATATCAGTGTTATTCTTTCCGACACAGCCCGGCAGGATACGACCCAATCGGGTGGGAGCAAAATGAAAGTGTTGCTCCACAAAGCAGAATTGAAGAATACTGTTGTCCGCCTGCAGATGCCGGGCGACTCTATGCGCATCATGGCCGGTATCGGGAGTGGAATCGTTGAAGGGATTAATGTGGATTTGGGGCAGGACAGTTATTCTCTGAAGAATATCCGAATAGTCCGGTCGTCAGTGGACTATGATATACCCTATGAGGCCCGTGACAGTCTTAAAGTGGATTTCAATCATCTTTCTTTCAGTGGCTTGAATCTGGTGGCTGACAGCGCAGAATATACAGGCGGTAAGCTGAGGACCCGCATTGCAGCATTGTCCTTCAAGGAGCAGAGCGGCCTGAAGGTGGACAAGGTAGCGGGGCATGTAGCCTATGACGGAGAGCGCATTACAGTGCCCGATTTCCTGCTTATGACCCCTCATTCCAGGTTGCAGGCCCGTGTTGATCTGGCACCGGATGCTTTGACTCCCGGGAAAAGCGGCAGGATGGATGTAGGGATTGAAGGATATGTAGGGCGGCAGGACATGATATATCTGGCGGGAAATACCGTCAGAGATAACCTGGACTACTATCCTGACGAACCGCTTGGCATCAAAGCCCACATCGTCGGCAATGTAGACCGTGCAGAAATCAGGCAATTGGAAGTAACGGCGGGCAATATGGCTGGTATCAGTGCCAAAGGCGTAGTGAAAAACCTGTTGGCCGGCAATATGGATGCCGATATGCAGTTGAGCATGAATGCCGCCAATATGGCATATTACCGAAAACTCCTGCCAGACGGATTGAGGATTCCGCAGCATTTGATGCTGGGCGGCAGGTTCAAAATGCAGGGTGATAATCTGCAGGCCAATTCAACGATACGTTCAGGCGATGGCTCGTTGGATCTGGAAGGACAGGTCAATGTCAAGACGATGGAATATGACATCATATTGAAAGCCATCGGATTTCCTCTTAGGGCATATCTGCCCGACCTGCCTTTCTCTCCCTTGACGGCAACGAGCCATCTGAAGGGAAAAGGCTTTGATTTCGCCTCTCCGGAAACGACTCTGGACAGCAAGACTTTTGTTCAGCAGTTGTCCTATGGCAAGATGCCCTTGGACAATATCCATGTGGATGCCACCCTTGTCCGGCAGAAGTTGGAAGGCTCTCTTGCCAGCGGAAACAGCATGCTTACGGCTCATGCCGACTTTGACGCAGACCTGTCGCAGCATGATGTCAAGGCTCGCCTGAAAGGCCGCATCGAAGACCTGGCTCTTGAGCATCTTACTCAGGGTGAAGACTCTACCCACGTCATGATGAAGATGAAAATGAGAGGGTATGTCCGATATGACGGTTCTGGCATGGGGCTTATGGGATTGTTGGAGAGCGTCAATATAGTTACCCCCAGTGCCGGATACCCAGCCGACAGTATCGGATTCCGTTTAGGCACATCGCGTGACAGTACTTTCGCCTTTGTCCGTAGCGGCGACTTGCTGGCAAGACTGTTTTCACCGACATGCCTGGACAGTATAACCGATGGAATAAGTTGTTTTACAGAACATCTCAGAAAACAACTGGATGAGACTCATATAGATCAGATGATTCTGCGTCAAGATTTGCCGACATTGGAGGCTCATGTCAAGGCTGGGCGTTTCAACCCTGTTTCGCAGATGTTGCGCCTTCAAGGATATGCTTTCGACAAATTCAATCTTGATGTAAAGTCGGTTCGGGAAAATGGGGTAGACGGAGAAATGAATGTAACGAACATCAGGACAGGCAATATCATGCTGGACAAAGTGTCAGCTATGGTAAGTCAGGATACTGCCAATCTCAAAATGGCATGCAAGATTGCCAATACCCGAAAGAAAAATCCTAACCGCTTTGTTGCTACAGTACAGGGAGAGCTGCTCTCTGACGGATTTTCAATGCAGGCGGTCCTGAAGGACAGCAAGAATATAGAAGGACTGAATCTGGGACTCCGCGGAGAGCTTAATGCCGATCGCAGTATCAGTATGCACCTGTTTCCCGAAACGTCTACCATAGCATATAGGAAATTCATTGTGAACAAGGATAACTACATTACCTTGGCGCCCGATATGAGTGTCCTGGCAAATGTAGACCTGCTCGCTGATGACCAGACGGGATTGAAAATTAATGCTACGCAACAAGACTCGGCCAATGATATCACAGTCAGTCTGAGCAAAGTCAATATCGACGAATTGTGTCAGGTCGTGCCTTATGCACCATCCATGGGGGGCTTCCTGACAGGCGATTTCCATATCATCAGGCAGGACAGCTCATTGTCGGCTTCCGGGGCCTTGGAAATGGAGAATTTCCGCTTTGAAGCATACAATATGGGGAATTTTGGCGCGGAACTGGTATTCCTCCCTAAGGACGAAGGCGAATTTTATCTTAATGCCATTATTCTGGGTGACGGTCGGGAGGTAGCCAATTTTGACGGGACCTACTTCAGCCGTAATGACGGAGAACTGGATGCCGTCATTAATCTGGAGAGATTTCCTTGTAAGTTGCTGGGCGGATTCTTGCCGTCAGACGGCACTCTGGCGCTTGACGGTGCCTTGGGCGGCAGTGTGATGATTACCGGCCCGACATCTTCACTGCGCTTCAACGGTGAAATCCTGCCAGAGTCGCTGCTGGTATATTCGCCTCTCTACGGGGTTAACCTCCGTATGGAAGACAAACCTCTTGCCATCAGGGAAAGTTGTATCTATATGGACACGCTGACAGCCTATTCCGCCAAGAGTGCTGAGCCTCTTACTGTCAATGGGAATGTCAATTTCCGCGACTTGGATAAAATCACCCTTGACATTGCTGTCAAAGCCAAGGATTTTCAGATTGTCAATGCCGAACGGACAAAGACCAGCTTGCTCTTCGGACAGGTTTATTCAGATATAGATGCTACGGTCAAAGGCTCAACAAATTTTATGTTTATCAGGGGAAACCTGCATATACTGGGCAAGACGAATATGACCTACATCATGAAAGACAGTCCGCTGACTGTCGACGACTGGCTGAGTGGCCTGGTAGAGTTTGTCGACTTCACGGATACAGCCGAAGTGAAGACTGAGAAGGCAGAAAACTCCAAGATGCTGATGTCTATGAATGTCAAGATAGACGAAACATCCAAGATACGTTGTGAATTAAGTTCTGACGGCAGTAGTTATTTTGATTGTCGGGGCGGCGGAAATCTTGTGATGAAAATGCTGCCGAGTGGAGGAATGAACTTGCTGGGTACTTTCCATCTCCGGACAGGGGAGATGAAATATGAGCTGCCGTTTATTCCGCTGAAGACGTTCAAGCTGACTGGCGAAAACAGCATTACGTTTACGGGAAAGCCTCTTAACCCTGCGTTAAACATCAAGGCTATGGAAACGACACGGGCCAGTGTGAACGACGGCGCAACGGCTACACGCATGGTGACGTTCAATGTGGGAGTGGCTGTCTCTCAAACGCTTGAAAACATGGGGCTGAGGTTCCTTATAGAGGCGCCTTATGACCTGAACGTGCAGAACGACCTTGCCAGTATGTCGGATGACGACAAGAACAAGGTTGCCATCACGATGCTGGCAACCGGTATGTATTATTCGGCAAGCAACAAGTCGTCGTTCAAGGCGAACAATGCGCTGAATGCCTTTTTACAAAGTGAGATACAAAACCTTGCCGGCAACGCGCTGAAGACTATCGACCTGACTGTCGGCATGGAAGGCTCAACCAGTGCCGGCGGCAATGCCCAGACGGATTATTCTTTCCGCTTTTCCAAGCATCTGTGGAACGACAGGGTTACCTTCGTCATCGGTGGAAAGGTATCGGCCGGTGCCGAGGACGCCAGCAGGAACCAGAGCTTTATTGACAATATATCCCTGGAGTATCGGCTGGACAGGAATTCCACGCGCAACCTCCGGCTTTTCTACGACAACGATACGCAAGACCCTCTTGAGGGTAATCTCTCCACTGCGGGAGCCGGTTTTGTGCTCAGGAGCAAGACTAACTCGCTGGGCGAACTGTTCCTGAAACCTAGAAAAAAGACTGCTCATGATACGACTCATTGAATATAGCTTGCTGCTGGTCCTGTCGCTCTGGGCCTTCAGTGCCTGTTCTACCACGGACAACCTGCCTGACGGGGAAGTGCTGTATACCGGTATCCGCAATATAAACTATCTGAAGGACGGGGAGAAAATCAAATCGTCAAGAAAAGATACATCGGGCGTCATCATGGCTATTGCGGCGACGGCCGAGCGGGTGGACCGGCTGTTGAAAGGCACCGGCAGCCTGTTGCGGACGCTGGATGACGGCGCTGCCAGCGACTCGGCAGGCGAGGCGGAGCCGAGAAAGGAAAGCCGGGCTGAAGAGCTGGCATTGGCTACGGCCGTGGAGGAGGTCAATGCGGTGCTGGAGTATTCACCCAATAATGCCTTGTTTGGCAGTGCATATCATCGCACTCCGCTGCCTGTGGGACTGTGGGCTTATAACAGGTATGTCAACAAGGAGGGAAATTTCCAGAAGTGGATGTTCAAGTCGTTTGCGAGCGACCCAGTGTTGATCTCGACAGTCAATCCCGACACGCGTGTCAAGGTGGCGGCCAATACCCTGCGCAACTACGGCTTCTTCCATGGCAATGTGAAATACGACGTCAGCCGTTACGGCAAGAACGACCGTAAGGCAAAGATTACCTATAATGTAACTCCGGGCAGGGTCTTCCTGCTCGACTCTGTGGGTTATGATGGTTATTCTCACGTTGCCGACAGCCTGATACGATGCACTCGCCATAAGAGCCTCCTGCGCAGCGGGGATGCTTTCAGCGTCATTAACCTGTCGGGGGAGCAGTCGCGTCTGGAGAAGCTCTTCCGCAACGAGGGTTATTATTACTATCAGTCCACGTCGTCTACTTTCAAAGCTGATACTTTGATGCAGCCCTACAAGGTGCAGTTGGTCATGTCTCCTTCGGCCAACGTGCATAGCCGGGCAAAGCGTCGCTGGTATATCGGCGATACGTATATCAATATCATGAAGCAGAATCAGGATACGACGTTTAAGGATTTTGACATCAGGAGCATGCATTTCCACTTTCAGGGCAAGAAAATCCCTCTCAGGCCTATTGCCTGGATGCACAGCCTGGCTCATAGGCCGGGGCATCTCTACCGTCAGGATGACCAGGAAAGTTCCCAGTCTGCCTTGTCTTCTCTCGGCGTCTTCAGCCAGTTTAACCTGACCTATATGCCGCGCGACACCTCTGCCACCTGTGACACGCTGGATGTATATGTCAACGCCACCATGGACAAGCCCTTTACCACTGACTTGGAAATGAACGTGACGGAGAAAAATGCCGACAGGATAGGCCCGGGTCTTTCTCTCAATATCCAGCGCAAGAATGCCTTCCGAGGGGCGGAGTTCCTCAACTGGAAGCTGTATGGTTCCTATGAATGGCGCACTAATAATGAAAACCACGGCAGGCGCAACCTGTTTAACTCCTATGAAGTGGGGACTCAGTTCTCCGTTGATTTCTCCCATATAGTCTTTCCGGGTATCAACCGGCGCACCTTCCGTTTTCCCACCGCCACGTCGTTTTCTGTCAGTGCCGACTGGATGAACCGTGCCCAATACTTCAACCTTTTCTCCATGGGTATCAGGGCGGTATATTCTTGGCACAAGAATGCCACGACGCGCCATGAGTTCATACCCTTCTCGCTGTCCTATGACAAACTTATCCGCAGCAATGCCGAGTTTGATTCCATCATGCGGGAAAATCCGGCTCTGTATGTCAGTATGCGCGACCGCTTTGTCCCATCCATGCAATATACCTTTACCTATCAGTCGGCTCCCCGTCACCGCAACCCCGTCTGGTGGCAGATCACGGTCAAGGAGGCGGGCAATTTCACTGCTGCCTGCTATGCCATGGGGGGCAAGTCGTTCAAGGAGAAAGACAAGCACCTGCTGACCAATCCCTTTGCCCAGTATGTCAAGGTGACCACCGAGCTGCACAACAATTTCAAGCTTACAGCCCGCACCCGTCTTGTCACCCGTCTGGCGGCTGGCATAGTGTATTCATACGGCAACTCCGATGTGGCCCCCTACAGCGACCAGTTCTTTGTCGGCGGTGCTAACAGCATACGCGCCTTTACCATACGTACTGTCGGCCCCGGCCGCTACACCACTCCCAGGACCCGGTATTCCTATATGGACCAGACGGGCGATTTCAAGCTTGAGACCAATGTGGAATATCGTTTCCCCCTCATGGGCAGTCTGCAGGGAGCCCTGTTCCTTGATGCCGGCAACGTATGGCTCCTGCGTGAGGACGAGAAGCGCCCCGGTGGTACCCTGCAGGCATCCACTTTCTTCAACGATCTTGCCCTTGGTACCGGCATGGGTATACGCTACGACCTTGAGTTTCTTATATTGCGCCTCGACCTCGGCGTTGCTCTCCACACTCCTGCCGATACCCACAGGAGCGGTTACTACAACATAGGGAAATTCAAGGACGGCCTTGCCCTCCATTTTGCCATAGGCTACCCCTTCTGAAATTTTTGTCGCGGCTGCGGTATGATGTGCAGGAATGCGTGTCGTGGTCTGCTCCGCTCCCCCTGATTCATTATGACCTGTCATGGAAGAAGCCTGCCCCCCTTCCGTCGGTAACATGGAAATCCCCCGAAGGGAAATTGCTCCAGCTGCCCGACAGAAGCCTCTTTACCCCCTGAAAATCTATGTTCAGCGTCGCAGAACGTACGTTTCCCATCGGTGAACGTATGTTTCGCATCGGTGAATGTATGTTTACCGACGGTGAACATAAAATCCATAGTGATGTTATATCATATCCGAGGCGCTCAGCTGCGTTTTCCCTAAGGCTATCCCATGCTTCGCTTGCGCAGACAGCCTTTTCGCTTGTCACTTGCAGAAGAACCGTAAAGATATTGTTATGGTCCGGATGTACTCCCCCAAAATTTTGTTTCATTTTCATGACATATTATTATTAATATTATTATTATTATCTTTGCGGTAATTTAAAATATGATTATCCGCAATCATCAATATATATACGATTGGGATTCCATTATGCTTCTGAAGATTATAATTTGGAATGTGCTACAGTTCGAATAGAAGTATATGAATTGGGAGACCCTGATGAAGAACCTACTTTCTATTGATTTTGAATGAAATAGCAAAATTAAGGACTAGAACTATAAGTGGCTTGTAATGTTTTTTTAACCCAAATAAATATGAAATTAAGAGTGAAAATCTTTTGGTTGTTTATTGTTCTTTCTTTTTGGGGCGAAACGCTCAGAGCTGACGCTATATATGGTGAGGTGAAATACAGTCGTTCTGCCAATGGAGAATATGCTGAAGTCTCGGGGGGCACCAGCATGAGTATTTCTGTTGCCGATGTCCGTTCCAGAGTCAATGTCTATGCCCGATCCTATAGCGTGCTGGGAGTAGGGAAATATGCTTTCCAGAATTACTACAACCTGTCGTCTGTGGTTTTGCCCGGTACTCTGAAATATATAGAACCCTATGCATTCTATGAATGTAACCGCCTCAGCTCCATCGTCATGCCGGCCGACTTGGAGTATATACAGAACTGTGCCTTTTCTTATTGTATTCGGTTGCCGGCCGTGACACTGCCGGGAAAACTGAAAACGCTCGGCGAATTTGCTTTTGAAGGGTGCAGGGGGCTGGTATCGCTGACAATTCAGGAAAGTCCTTTGAGGGTTGTCAGCAAGGGGGCATTCTTCAATTGTGTCAGTTTGAAGAATGTCAGTATGCCAGCAGCCATAACGACCATTGATAACAATGCGTTTGAAAATTGCAGAAGTATCGTGACCATTGACCTTCCTGACAGTCTGCGCTCCGTGGGTTTCTATGCCTTCAGGGGCTGTTCAAGCCTTGCAAGCCTGGACTTGCCTTATTCGCTGAGGTCAATCGGTGATTATGCCTTTGCCGGCTGCACCTCCCTGAGCGAGGTGATAATGCCTGTACATGTGGCAAATATGGGAAACTGCATGTTTCAGGGGTGTACAAAGCTCCAGAGGGTAGTCTATATGGAAAGTCCGGTACGGGTAAGCATAAAAAAAGCCACTTATGACAGCTGTTACAGTCTGCGCGAAATTGTTATGCCCCTGGGACTGTTGCATATCGGCGACTGTGCTTTCAGAAACTGTCGTGAGCTGACGTCTGTCAATATCCCCGAAGGAGCAGTCGACATAGGCACCGATGCCTTCCGTGGCTGTGGGAGCCTGAAGATGGTCAGTATCCCGGCAACGATGGCGAGTATCGGCGACAGCGCCTTTGTCGGCTGCACGGCCTTGGATAGTGTGACCATCCATGTAGAGACACCATATGCCTTTGGCGCCGCAGCCTTCAGCGCAATCAGCGACCACTGTGTCCTGATTGTCCCTTACGGCAAGGCGCAAGCCTACCGCGAGGCCGGCTGGACGGAGCAGGTTTTCAAGGGAGGCATCAAGGAAATGCCCATGCCGGCAGGTATCCGTCAGGTCAAGGCAGGCACGCAGGAGGATGTATATTATGACCTCCAAGGCCGTCCTGTAGCCCATCCCCAAAAGGGTAAGATATACATTGTCCAAGGCCATAAGGTGGTGGCAGGTATGCCTTAACGGCTTTGCTCTTCTGCACCGCAGTTTGTCTCTCGCTATATTCGGAAAAGTTGTCATCAGTATTCTCAGACTTTTCCTCCCGCAACTTTTTTGTCCCAATGTTTTTTTGAGTAGCTGATTTGGTTGCAGTTTGTTCAGTATTTACTAACTTTGCACCAAAGTGAACATATAAATCATTAAAACCAAATATGAAACCAACATTATTTCTCTTGGCTGCCGGTATGGGCAGCCGTTATGGCGGGTTGAAGCAGTTGGACGGACTTGGTCCCAACGGCGAGACAATCATGGACTATTCTATCTACGATGCCATCCATGCCGGATTCGGCAAGTTGGTCTTTGTAATCCGCAAAGATTTTGAACAGGAGTTTCGCGACAAGGTGGCGAGCAAATATGAGGGACACCTCCCTGTAGAGATTGTGTTCCAGTCGCTCGAAGACCTGCCCGAGGGTTTCACCGTTCCCGAAGGCCGCACCAAGCCTTGGGGGACCAACCACGCTGTATTGATGGGCAAGGATGTTATCAAGGAACCATTTGCCGTCATCAACTGTGACGATTTCTATGGCGCCGACTCATTTAAGGTCATGGGAAAATTCCTGAGCGAACTGCCCGAAGGAAGTAGGAACAGGTATGCCATGGTGGGTTTCCGTGTCGGCAATACGTTGAGCGAGAGTGGTACGGTGTCGCGCGGTGTCTGTGGAACAGACGGCAAGGGCTTCCTGACCGATGTCGTAGAACGCACCAAGATACAGCGCATCGATGGTGAAGTAAAGTATCTGGAAGATGACGGAACAACATGGACAGCTATTCCCGATACAACCCCGGTAAGTATGAACTTCTGGGGATTCACACCCGACTACTTTGAATACAGTCAGGAATTCTTCAGGTACTTCCTGGGACTGGAGTCTACCAAGGCTAATCTTAAGGCCGAGTTCTTCATCCCGTTGATGATGGATAAACTCATCAGGGAGCATACCGCTACATGTGAGGTGCTGGATACCAGCAGCAAATGGTTTGGTGTGACGTATCCTGAAGACCGTCCAGACACCGTGGCCAAAATACAGAAGCTGGTAGAACAGGGAGTTTATCCGAATAAGTTGTTCTGAAACAGTAATAATTATTACATAAAAACAGCCTTTGGAAACAAAGGCTGTTTTTATTATGTCTGTCCTGCCGGAAACTTATCTCCGGTTTTACCTTCGGGAGTCCGGGGCAGGGCAGATGTTGGTTTGCAGGAGAAGAGGTAAGTCCTCTGTGAGGCAGGCATCACAGTGTAATTAATCGGTAAAATGCTGTTATACAGAAGCGTGTTGTGCAAAACATAAGGTGGATATTTGCCCAGGAATAATAAAATTCAGCAGAGTAATAATAGTAATCTAAATTTTATTTGTAATTTTACAAGGATAAAAATATCAGCTATCTATGCGAATAGCAACCCCGTTTGCCCGTCCTATGTACATTATGGCTAAGCCTGCCGGTGCCACCTGCAACTTAGCCTGCAAATACTGCTACTATCTGGAGAAGCAGCATCTGTACAAGGATTCGCCCCAGCACCTGATGAGTAGCGGACTTCTGGAAAAATTCATCAGTGAATACATGCAGAGCGTCACTACCCCCGAAATACTTTTTACATGGCACGGAGGAGAAACGCTCATCCGTCATGTGGACTTCTATGAACAGGTGATGCGCATAGAACAGAAATATGCCCGTGGACGTCATGTGGAAAACTGCATCCAGACCAACGGAACACTGATTAATGACAAATGGTGCGAGTTTTTCCGCAACAACGGATGGCTGGTAGGTGTTTCCATCGACGGACCGAAAGAATACCATGATGCCTACCGGAAGACCAGAGGAGGCAACGGCTCCTTCGACAGAGTGATGCACGGCATAAATCTCCTGAACAAACATCACGTAGAGTGGAATGCACTCGCTGTCGTTAATAATCTCAATGGCGACCATCCGCTTGAATTCTATCATTTTTTCAAGGATATACAGTGTAGGTATCTCCAGTTCACACCTATCGTTGAGCGTGTGTATCAGCATTCGGATGGGCGCAGCCTTGCCGCTGTCGATGAAGGCGATTCCACCACTGTTACGGAATTCTCCGTCACTCCGGAACAATGGGGAAACTTTACATGCCGGCTTTTTGACGAGTGGGTCAGGAAAGATGTCGGTGAAACATTTGTACAGCTGTTTGACAGTACTCTTGCTAATTGGGCTGGCGTAGCTCCGGGAGTATGCTCACTGTCCAAAAGCTGCGGTCATGCCGGCGCAATGGAATGGAATGGCGATGTATATAGTTGTGACCATTTCGTGTTCCCGCAATATAAACTCGGCAATATTTACCAGAAATCCCTTGTTGAGATGATGTTCAGTCCGCGCCAGATGGATTTCGGACGACAGAAAATTCAGGGGCTTCCTATGCAGTGCAGGTCCTGCCGCTATTCTTTTGCGTGTAACGGGGAATGTCCCAAAAACCGATTCTGTCAGGCCGCCAATGGAGAGCCGGGCCTGAACTATTTGTGCAGAGGCTACTATCAGTTCTTTGACCATGTGGCTCCATATATGAACTTCATGAAGCAGGAACTTGATGCCCACAGGCCTCCTTCCAATATCATGGCAAAAATAGCCACGCTTTCCCATTGAATAATAACAACAAAAATATCAATATGAAAAAATGCTTTTTCCTCATTGTCGTCGCTATGATATATTGTAGCGGCATACAGGCACAGAACATCCCAACCCCTCTTCTGGGAATTACGTTTGACAAAAGCGGCATGGTCTTTACAGGCTCAGATGCTGCAAACCACACGGGTAAGGCCTATGACACCTACTACACCCAAAATCTGTACGATCCGATCAAGAACAGATATTATGGGGCTACCGATTATACGGCAACAGGGTTTTACTATGTCATGTACGATGCTGACGATGCTCTCGGGAAAGCCTTTGGCAAGGAAGTGACATGGGAACTTCTTTTCCGTATGGATAATCCCAAAGCTCAAGACAGCAATAGCAATACATCAAAGAAAATTTTAAGCAGTCAGGAAGCCGGTGGCTGGAGTATCATACACTCCCCTGGAACAGGTATACGTCTGGAGTATGTTACGACAGGCAACAATATCCATAACATTAAATCTTCAAAAGACAATATCGTAACAGGAAAGTTCTATCATGTTGTCGTAACAGTCAACAAGACTACCAACCTTGCCAATATCTACGTTAATGGGGAACAGATGGCAAAAGACGCTTCCATCTCGACCGATGATTTCATTTTCGGCAATTTCGGCAATCCGCGAAGACTGAAGAACATGTGGTTCTGCATTGGGGGAGACAATCCTACGGCAGACATACCGAACAACTGCCAGTTATCTACGCGGGGAACTTTTGTGTTTGCCAACATATATGGCAAGGCGCTTTCTCAGGCAGATGTGACCAAACTCTATAATACTGATGAGGTCAAATACTATACTGAACCCGTCAGGCCCATGCTTTATAATGACCTTATCCTGGATGTCGTATTCGGGAAGGATGGAACTGCGACAGACCAATCCCCTTACAAGGCGGAACTGGGTATAAACAAAAAACCTCTTACCCAGTATAACAGTTCTCAGAACCGTTATGAGGCAACGTGCTCTACTCCGACGGCTTTCAATTTCTTCTATCGTGACTACTTCTATGATCCATCCATTACCTCCCAACTGGGCGATGCCTTCTCTTTTGAGGCATATGTCAGGAATAATGGTATATACACAGCATATCAGTGTCCTCTGACTAATCAGCAGGCAGGGGGATTTGGTCTGGAAATTTACTCAAATACTGGTTATCCGTATTTTGTTTGCAATACTGCCGGATACCATACGTCTAATTCTGCCATGGGCGCAGGAAAAGGTTCTGTTCAAGGTACAGAAGAAGTGGGTACGGCATACAGACATATCGTCGGCGTGTATGACCGTTTGAGTAAGACTACCCGGCTTTACGTTGATGGTGCGTTGGTCAATTCTGCTGTTATGGATGAGGGAGACAGGCTTTGTTTCCCCTTTGCCGGCTATCAATGGTTCGGCATCATGGCAGACACGCGTGCCAACATCACCCACTCCTGCAACGACTATCCCTTCAACGGTGACATGTCCATAGCGCGCATATGGGGCAAGGCGCTGTCTGCGGATGATGTCAAGGAACTCTATT
>CACYCZ010000049.1 GCA_902773055.1 uncultured Bacteroidales bacterium | reverse complement strand
TAAGTCATCGTCCGGCCGTTACTATGACCTCCAGGGCCGTGAGGTGAAAGCTCCCCGCCGTGGCGGCATCTATATCCGCAACGGCAGAAAGGTAAAGATGAAATAGAGGTATACCCCGGATATGGAGAAGGGCAGGCAGAGCCTGATACGAACTTGATATACAGAAAAAGAGAAGGCATCCTGAAATTTTAGGATGCCTTCTCTCTAAGAGGTACCTGGCAGATTCGAACTGCCGTTGACGGTTTTGCAGACCGCTACCTAGCCACTCGGTCAAGGTACCCTATGATGGTCATTAGACGTTGCAAAGGTAAGTAATTTTTTCTAATTAGCAAGTCATTGTGCCTTTTTTTACAATCTTCTTGCCGAAAAAATTATTATTTTTGCATTGATGAAGAATTTGGAAAAAGAGATTCAGGACGTCATCGAACAACGCAATCTGTTTGACAGGAGTGAAAAAATACTTGTTGCGCTGAGTGGCGGTGCTGATTCAGTAGCATTGCTGCGGCTGTTGCTGGCTTTGGGTTACGACTGTGGCGCAGCACACTGTAATTTCCACCTGCGTGGCGGAGAGTCGTTGCGTGATGAGCAGTTTGTTGTCGGCTTATGCCGGAAACTCCACGTTGAACTGCACAAGACCGACTTTGATACGCGCCAATATGCCACGGCGCAGCATCAAAGCATAGAAATGGCAGCCAGGGAATTGCGCTATGCCTATTTTTCCCGCTTGCAGCGTGAATGGGGCTATGCCAGGATAGCTGTGGCACATCATCAGAACGACAATGCCGAGACGGTCATGGTCAACCTGATGCGCGGTACGGGACTGAAAGGGCTGACAGGGATGAAGTATCGCAACGGAGATATCGTGAGACCCCTGCTGGGCATTCCCAAAAATGCCATTCTGGCCTATCTGGAAGAATTGGGGCAGGATTTTGTGGAAGACAGTTCCAACAGGGAAGCCGACGTGGTGCGCAATAAGATCAGACTTCAGATTATGCCTCTGATGAGGGAAGTGAATCCATCGGTGGAGAAATCCATACAGCAGACGGTAGACCATCTTGGGGAATTGGAAACTTACTTCCGCAGTGCCGTGGCCAGGGATATCGACAGTATAGCGGAACGCCCCAAGGGCTTGTTGCTGAAAATCAATGTGGAGCGGCTGATGCAAAACGGCAGTTCCCACTTGCTGCTGTTTGAAATGTTATATCCCCTGGGATTCAATTCCGCACAGATTGACAGCATTTATCATAGTCTGGGACACACGGGGGCGATGTTCAAGTCCGGCCAGGCTCAGCTTCTTATAGACAGGGAGGATATCCTGCTGCGCTCTCTGGATGAGGACCCCGAGCGCGAGGTGGCTATTATACCTCCTGCAGAGGCACGGCTGGGGGAATGTCGTATCAAGTTGAGCGTGATGGAGCGTCATGAACTGGCAATGGTGCCTAAGGAGGCCCGGAGGGTGGCTGTAGATGCAGACAAGCTGGCCATGATACTGACCCTCCGCTATGTCAGGCACGGCGAGCGCTTTCAGCCCTACGGAATGAAAGGCCGCAAACTGGTAAGCGACTATCTGACCGATGTCAAGATGTCGCGTTTTGAAAAGCAGAAGCAGTGTGTGGTCTGTTCGGAGGATGAGATAGTCTGGCTGGTCGGACAAAGGGTGGACCAGCGTTTTGCCGTTACCCCCGAAACACGCACGATACTCCTGATGGAAATGTGCTGAACAGGACAGGAGAGGCCGGCCCATCCGGCAGACAATAATGCAAAGAGGGCTTCCCGACCAGTCGGGAAGCCCTCTTTATGTCAAAGTATAAGGAAAAGTAAGTTATTACTTCTTCTGAGCCTTGCCGTAGCGATTCATGAATCTGTCAACACGGCCGGCAGTATCAACCAACTTGGATTTACCTGTATAGAACGGGTGAGATGTGTTGGAGATTTCAATCTTAACCAAGGGATAGGTTTCGCCTTCAAATTCAATAGTCTCATTGGTCTTGCATGTAGACTGAGACAAGAACATATCGCCGTTGCTCATGTCCTTGAATACAACGGGACGATACTCTGATGGATGAATTCCTTCTTTCATTTTATGTTATTTTTATTGTTTCTGAAATGTTGGTAGTGTGTAATGGTCGCTCTTAAAGCGGTGCAAAATTACAGTTTTTTTCTATTAAGGCAAAATGATTTGCAAATAATTTTCATTGAATAGGATAAAAAACCTTTTTATTGCTAATTTTGCAGTGAAATGAAACATATAATCCTGATTATTTTATTTGCAGGCTCGCTCGTTCCAGTGCCGGCGGCTCATATAAGAAACTATTTCAAGGAATGCCCTGACATATTCTTCCCGATGCTGACGCATAACAACAAACTGGACTTGCTGGATTTTATGGACAGCAAGATGGATGCCGTGGTGAAAAATATTTATGGTGAACAGACCAGACTGCTGAAGCTGACCGATGACTACTTGAAGATTAAGACATCGGCATCTTCGCAGACGGAAATGAAACTCCTGCCGATGGGGCGGGATACCTTGCTGTGTATTGTCAAGACGCTGTGGTTGCCCGAACCGGAGAGCGAGGTGAGTATCGTGGCTGCCGCCACGATGAAGCCGGTGGCCAAGCTGGAAAAATACCTGGTTATGCCAGCTGCCAGGGAGTTTTATATCATTCCGGAGGGCTGTACCAGGCAGGAACTGGAACATGCCGTGTCCAAGATGGATGTGCCCATGGTCAGTGCCAGTCTGGATGAAGACGATATGCTGATACGTTTCGTACTGTCAAGCACAGGAGGCTTCGTGGAAGACAGGGAAGAAATAACGCCGTTTGTCAGAAACGAAATCGTGGCAAGGTGGAACGGGAAGAAGTTTGTCAGGACCCGATGAGCAGAGAATCATTTAACTCATCGCAGCATGCCCCCTATGTGGAATAAAAATAGTATTTTTGTACATTATTATAAATAATGGCTTGTATTGTACATATAGAAACAGCTACAGATGTCTGCTCGGTTGCATTGAGTGAAAATGGAGCCATACTGATATCTGAGGAATGCTATGACGGTCCCAACCATAATGTTGTCCTGGCTCCGTATGTAGATGAAATGGTCTCTTTTGCCGACAGTCACGCCATTCCTATTGATGCCGTGGCCGTCAGTTGCGGTCCGGGGTCATATACCGGATTGCGTATCGGCGTGTCAACAGCCAAGGGACTATGTTACGGGCGTGGCCTGAAGCTTATCAGCGTACCGACACTCCAACTGCTGTGTGTGCCGTTATTGTTGCACAGGGAGGATATTCCGGAAGAGGCCTTGTTGTGCCCGATGCTCGATGCCCGGCGCATGGAGGTGTACTCGGCGCTCTATACGCACTCATTGAGTACCGTCAAGGATGTTTCAGCAGAGATCATAGACGACAAGTCTTATCGGGACTATCTGGAAAAACAGCCTGTAGTGTTCTTCGGCAACGGTGCTGAAAAATGCAAGGAAGTGATTAAGCATCCGAATGCGCTGTTTATTGATGGAGTGAAGCCTTTGGCCAAGAATATGCTGCCTCTGGCAGAGCGTGCCTTCATGCAGTCCCAGTGGCAGGATGTTGCCTATTTTGAGCCGTTTTATCTGAAAGAATTTGTAACGACACAAGCCAGAAAACTCTTTTAATTATGGAATATAATACTCAACGAAAGAAGTTGATACTTCCTGTATATGGGCGTAACGTGCAGTCAATGGTAGACTACACAATGACAATACCAGACCGTACCCAAAGACTGCATTGCGCAGAGAAGATAGTTGAGATAATGGCGGGGATGTGTCCCAATGGCAATCAACGTACCGACCTGGTGCAGATGTTGTGGGATCATCTGGCATACATGTCAAACTATCAACTGGATATTGACTGGCCTTTTGAGATAACGAAGGTCACGGAAGAGGAAAAGCCCGCCCCTATGCCATATCCGATGAATAGAATCAGCCTGCGCCACTATGGGCATTTGACAGAAAGTTTGATTGCAGAAGTGAAAGAAATGGAAGACAGTCCCAAACGCGATGCGTTGATAGGCTTGCTGACCAACCAGATGCGTAAGAATCTCTATTATTCCAATGCAAACAGGAATGCCATGAACAATAAACGCATCTCTGATGATTTATACCGCCTGTCAGAAGGGAAAATAGATGTGGATGAAACACTGATGAAGTTCAGCCAGCCCATACCCACGGGAAACACTGTGGCAAAGAGCCGTCGTGCGAAGAAGTCCAAATAACAGATGAGCGAGAACGAGGTTTTCAAAATAGGGCAGGTACTGAAAATACACGGCGTTAAAGGAAAAATAGAGATGTCGGTTACAGACGATGTCTTTGTTTATGCAGAGTGTGATTATCTGTTTTTCAAACTGGAAGGACTGCTCGTTCCGTTTTTTGTAGACTCCTACATATCCAAGGGGGCTGACAGGGCATTGGTAAAACTGGATGATATAGATGATGCAGACGGAGCGAGGCTGCTGCTCAACGCAGAGGTGTATTTCCCGTTGGAAGAAATGCCGGAAAGAGAGAGAGAAGTAAATACCTGGAACTATCTGACAGGTTTTAAAATATATGATTTGAAGGAAGGCTATATCGGTGAGGTCCGCGCTGTCAACACACAGTCGGCCAACACTCTGCTTTTTGTAGAAACCTCAAATGGACAAGAGGTTATGATTCCTGTGCATCCGGAACTGGTCAGGGAACTCAATGAGAAAAAGCGGGAAATGCTGATGGATTTACCGGAAGGGCTCCTGACATTGAATGTATAATGATGCAAAAGAAAAAAATAGCTATATTGGGGTCTACCGGCTCTATCGGAACTCAGACGTTGCGCGTCGTGGAAGAACATGACGATATGTTTGAAGTGCGTGTGCTGACGGCACATAGCAATGTGGAGTTGCTGGCTGAACAGGCGAGAGTGTTTAATCCGGACGCTGTCGTTATTGCAGATGAAAGTAAATACGAAAGTTTGCAGGAGATGTTGTCGGATACCGATGTCAAGGTATATGCCGGCGCATCGGCTCTCTGTGATGTCGTGACAATGCCGTCAGTCGATGTTGTTGTATCTTCGCTGGTTGGATTTGCCGGTCTGCTGCCTACGATAGAAGCTATTAAGGCTAAGAAGAAAATAGCCTTGGCAAATAAGGAAACGCTGGTGGTCGCAGGGGAATTGGTGACCCAGCTGGCTATTGAGCATCATGTGCCGATATTGCCTGTTGACAGTGAGCATTCGGCGATATTCCAATGTCTGGTTGGAGAAGGGGATAACCCCTTGGATAAGATCCTGCTGACCGCATCAGGCGGCCCCTTCAGAAAAATGAATAAGGATGAATTGAAGAATGTTGTGGCTGCCCAGGCCTTGAAGCATCCGACGTGGAATATGGGCGCCAAAATTACAATTGATTCCGCAACGCTGATGAATAAGGGCTTTGAAATGATAGAAGCCAAATGGCTCTTTGGCGTGGAAGCGGATAAAATAGAAGTAGTCGTCCATCCTCAGTCAATCATTCATTCTGCCGTGCAGTTTGCCGATGGTGCCGTCAAGGCGCAGCTGGGTGTTCCGGATATGCGCATGCCGATACAGTATGCTTTGACGTATCCTGACAGAAAACCTCTTTCAGGAAAGCGTCTGGATTTGTTTGAATTGGGCATGATGACGTTTGAGAAGCCCAATGTAGAGAACTTCCCGTGTCTCGCAATGGCTTATGAGGCGGCACGCCGCAAGGGAAATGTGGCATGTATCATGAATGCCGCCAACGAAGTTGCGAACCTTGCCTTTCGACAGGGCAGAATATCTTATCCGCAGTTATGTGATATAATTGCAGAAACCATGGAAAAAGTATCTTATGTCGCAGCGCCATCTCTGGATGTATATTTGCAAACCGATAAGGAGGCACGTCAGTATGCCGCTTCGTTAATAAGATAGTTGTGTCTAATATAGAAAAATAGTTGAAATATAAATGGAAATTTTTATAATCAGAGCGTTACAATTGATATTGTGTCTTTCCATTCTTGTTGTATTACATGAAGGTGGACATTTCTTTTTTGCAAAGCTATTCAAGATCAGGGTAGAAAAGTTCTGCCTGTTCTTTGACCCTTGGAAAACTTTGTTTAAATTCAAACCCAAGAACAGTGATACAGAGTATTGCCTGGGATGGCTGCCTGTTGGCGGATATGTGAAAATATCTGGTATGATAGACGAATCGATGGATAAGGAACAGATGAAACAACCACCACAGCCATGGGAATTCCGTTCCCATCCGGCATGGCAACGCTTGCTGGTGATGATTGGCGGAGTGCTGGTTAATTTCTTGTTGGCTCTGTTCATATATATTGCTGTGTTGTTTGTCTGGGGCGAGAGTTATATCCCGATGCAATCAATGAAATACGGCATGCAGTTTAACGAGGAAGCTAAGGCTATAGGTTTTCATGATGGTGACATCCTCATAGGTACGGATCAGAAAAAGTTTAAGAATTTTGATACGCGTGATGGTATAAGTGATGCCTATCGCACACTGTCTACAGCAAGATTCGTTACTGTGATGCGTAACGGGAAACAGGTTAATGTCAAAATGCCAGAAGAGGGATTGAATATGTTGCAGATGTTTAAGAGTAATCCTCCGTTTATGTTGGCATATTTTCCTGCGGTAATTGATAGCGTAATAGCTGATATGCCGGCAGAAAAGGCAGGGATACAAGCTGGTGACCGTATACTTGGTCTCAATGGCCAAAAGGTTGAAACATGGAATGACTATAGCAGAGTGCTAATGCAGATAAGTGAAAAATTAGTCGATGCACCGACTGATGACAGTATTGCCATGCGTCATGTGTCTGTGATTATATGCCATGCCGAAAATAATGCTGTTGATACATTGGCGATGATGTTGACAGAGAATCTCCAGATAGGAGTGATACAGCGTAATATGCACCAATGCTATAAGAGTGTTAATCATGACTATAATCTGTTAGAATCAATACCAGCCGGCATATCTCATGGAGTTAATGTGCTTAAAGGTTATTTGGCGGATTTGAAATACATTTTTACCAAAGAAGGTGCTAACTCTGTAGGAAGCTTCGGCGCGATAGGTAGCATGTTTCCTACTTCGTGGGATTGGCACCGTTTTTGGGAGTTGACAGCTTTTATCAGTATAATCCTTGCGTTTATGAATATTTTGCCGATTCCTGCCTTGGATGGCGGCCATGTGCTGTTCCTGTTATGTGAAATCATTCTTCGCAGGAAACCGAGTGACAAATTTTTGGAATACGCAGAAATGGCAGGTATCGGGTTGCTGATGTTCTTAATGCTTTTCGCTTTGAAAAATGATATAGTCAATTTCCTGTTATAGGGTAATGCGATATGTTTTGTATTGATATGCAGAAGATACTCGGAGAGAGGCATGTCAGATTTTTCTGACATGCCTCTCTCTCTTTTTAGTTTATATGATAGCATATATTACTGCCGCTTGAAGAACTTCAGTAATGTGAAATGCCCATGATTCTTCAGGACTGTGATGTGTAGGGAAAGAATAGGTGAGTTCTAATTTATACTTCTTCAGCTGTGAAATAATTTGTTATGCACAAAATTATTGGTGATGTCTGCTGAGATGTTCTGCAAAATGGAATCTTAATTATTGTTTAGACTTTTAATCAGTTCTTCGGCCTGAGGATCTCCCAGTTCTTTGGCCTTGGTAAGTTTTTTGATGGCTTCAGCTTTTTTTCCCTGTTCTCCGAGGGCCAAACCGATGGCCTTGTAGGCATCAGCTCCATTAGGATTGATTTTCAAAGCTTTTTCTCCTTCGTAGATGGCTTCGTCATAATTTCCCATTCTCCATTGCGCCAACGCCTTCTCGACAATGTAATCGTAGTCGTTTGGCTTTATCTGCAGAGCTTTTTCAATATCGGTCAATGCCCGCGCGTAAAGCCTTGCCCGGGTATCGCAATGCGATTTAATATAGAAGAAATTGTCGTTCAGGTTTTTAGTCCCGCTTAAATTTTCTACTTCTTGATAATCGCGTGCAGCTTCCTTGTATCTGCCGTATTTGTCCAAGTGTGCGGCGCGTTGTAATAAATAAATGGCAGCAGCCTTAGGGTGTGGGGTGCCATAGCGGTTGACAGCACTGTCAAGCATAGCGAGGATGATGGTGGAATCCTGTTTGCTCATTTCTGCAGCTACAGATGCTGCGGCAAAAGTCTGTGGAGAGGCAAGGTTTGACTTGTTGACTTCCTGATAGGAATCAAAAGCCTCCTTATATTGTTTCAGGGCAAATTGACAGTCGCCCTTCTGCAATCTGAAAATAGGCAGAGGGTTAATTTGATAGGCAGCATCGGCTTCTGTGGAAGCTCTGTTGATGTCCCAGTCTTTATATGTTTTGTATCCCTTGAGCATGTTAATGCGATAGATTAGTTTGCTCATTTCATAGTGGATGTTTTCTTTATCCTTTGCTATTGCCAGACCTGCTTGGAAATCTTCTTCAGCCCTGCTGTAATTTTGTGTACTTATCCAGTATGTGATGCGCTGAATATATCCTATGGATTCTTCCGGGTAAGTTTGGATATAATCATCTAATGTAGTCAGGTAGGATACGGTGTCTTTAGTATTTTGTGCAAACAAGAAGATGAATGTACGTGCTTGAGGCTCATCAGCTGGCAGTTCTTTGGCAATGTATATGCTATTGAGGGCTATTTCGTTGGCTGACATGCCTGTAGGGTTTAACAGCTTCTCGAATTCAATATCCAGGGCATAGCTGTTGAGATTGTCTCTGTTTTGGCTGCTTTGCATGATGGCCGTAACTTGCCCATCCTTGTTGAGTACAGGACAACCAGAATACTTGTTGCTGGTCTTTTGTTCCAGGGTATAATATTTTAAACTGTCAATGTCCGAAATGTTACTGACTGTTGTTTCAATGATTGGCAAGTTCTTGGCGTCGTTGGAAATAATCATGACAGAATTGCCCACGGCAGCCTTGTTGTCTGCAAGACTGAAAGGAGTAGCTGAGGTGTTATCTGTCTTGAATTTAACAATATTGTATAGGCTGTTTGCTCCGCAGATTCGCGTTACCTTGTTTTTCTTGCCTTTATGGTCAATGACTTCTGCGCTGTAGGCATTCTTGAAGATGTCGTATGTAGACAATGCGTAGCCTTCAGACGATATGTAGAAGGCACATCCGGTTTTGATGACTTTTCCTTCTTTATCATATGATGTGATGGTTACGATGGATTTAATCGCATTTTTGTCAGGTTTGGCCATTGCTGTAGTGACAGCCAGGACAAGTATTAAAATAAGCAGAGAAAATTTGGTATTCATAATTAATTTATATGTTAAGCAGGGCCCTGGCATTGTTGATGGCTGCTTCTGTAATGTTTGTGCCACTCAACATGTGGGCAATTTCTTTGATTCGTTCTTCTGGTTGTAGTAGTTTAATATGTGTCAAGGTGGCTTGTGCCGTGTCGTCTTTGTATACCAGATAGTGAAACTCACCTTTTGCAGCTATTTGGGGCAGATGGGTGATGCTGATGACTTGATGGCCATTGTCGCTGATGTCCTTCATCGTCATTGCCATTTTCTCAGCAATGCGGCCTGAAACTCCTGTGTCGATTTCATCAAAAATAAGTGTTTGCATAGGTGTTCCTGCCGACAAGATAACCTTGAGTGCCAGCATGACGCGCGCAATTTCTCCTCCTGATGCAATATTGGACATTTCTTGCAGGGGCATATCCTTGTTGGCGCTGAAGAGGAACTTTATGTTGTCAATGCCGTTAGGAGTGAGCTGTTTTTCTGTATCACACTTTATTTCAAAGCGGATATTTGGCATGCCCATGGCAGAGAGTCGTTCAATTACATTTTTTTCTACTTTACTGACGACTTTGTGGCGAGATTCAGAAAGCGTGTTTGCAAGTGCCGATGCCTTGGTTAGAAGAGCTTCCTTTTCGGCATTCATTTTCCTGAGGGTTTCATCACTGTCAGAGTATGTTTCAATTTCAGCCCTTAAGGTTTCTGCGTAATCCAGCAGGTCTTGAATGGTTTCCTTGTGAAATTTGTCTTCCAGATTATTAATCAGATCCAGCCTCTCGTTTACATAATTTTGCCGTTCTGGGTCGTAGTTGAGATGGTAGAGATGTTGTGAAATGTCGTTCTGTATATCATCCAACTCAATCGAGCATGTGCTGATGCGTTCCGACAGGGGGGATATTTTTGGGAAAAGGGTAACCAGTGATTCCAGCAGTGAAGAACAGTTGTTGAGTTGGTCTAATATGCCTTTTTCCTCATTTGACAAGAGTTGGTCGGCTTTAAATAAAGCTTCTTTTATCTCACCGGTATTATTGAGGATATTTGATTCTTCTTCAAGTTCTTCCTGTTCGGTGGCATTTAGTTTGGCTTCATCAATCTGCTTTAGTTGGAATACTCTGAATTCGTTGTTGTTTTTTTCAGTTTGAAGTGTGTCTTCAAAGTCAGCAATTTTTCGTGATATATATTGGTACTCCCTATACACAGAAGTGTAGGTCTCTAATGTCTCTCTGTTTCCGGCAACAACATCAAGAACCTGTAACTGAAAGTCTTTGTTATTAAGGAGCAGATTTTGATGTTGTGAATGGATGTCTACCAGATGTGTCCTCAAGGTTTTGAGTATGGATACGGCAACAGGAGTGTCGTTGATGAATGCTCGTGTTTTGCCTGTGTCATAGAGTTCTCGGCGGACGATACATTCCTTGGCATCATATTCCAGTTCGTTTTCCTCAAAAAAGTCTTTCAGTTTTAGTGTTGAGATATCGTAGGTTGCTTCTATGATGCACTTGGTTGTTCCGGGTTTCATGGCTTTTGTGTCGGCACGTTCTCCGAGGAGCAAGCCTAAAGCCCCCAGTATGATACTCTTTCCTGCTCCAGTTTCTCCTGTAATTACAGAAAACCCTTCATGAAAGTCTATGTCTAAGCTTTCTATAAGCGCATAGTTCTTTATATATAGGTGTTGTAGCATGAGAAACTATTTGAGGATATCTTTCCAGAATGTTGATTGTGCGGCATTGATGGTGACAAGTAGCTCATGTAGTTTTTGTTTTTCCTGTTGTGTTCCCTGTCCTCTGAAAATGCCGACAAGTTCATCTCTTTTTGTCTCAGTCCAGTATTGTGGCAACTTGCTGAGTGGTTTGTTTGAATGTGCAGTGCGGAGTTGTTTTACGACAGTTTCCAATATGGTGTTTCTTGCGCTTTCGGGATTAGCGGCCATTTGATCCAATCCTTTTCGGTAGTAGTCATATTGCAATTGGCGTAGAGGAATCATGCCTTCTGAAATAAGGTCATTGATAATACCGTAGCGGTTGGATAGGTCTTCCAGTGCTTTCCAGCCGGCTACTTCCATGTTCTGGGCATTGTCAGCGATATTCATGGCCTTCTGGAGCAGTTCTTTTCCTCCAAGTGGTGCCATTGTGTCCATGTCAACGCCGATAATCATGTAGCAGTAGTAGGCTATAAGGGCGGTTAATGTATTGGTGATGTGCTCGTCGTCAAAATTCAATTGGTCAAATTCCTGAAAGTTGAAATTGAATTTCTTGTCATGTTGTTGGAAGGCAGTTGTCGTGTATGCGCTGTTATATACAGGTCGTGTGCTTTGTACATATGCTTCGCATTCAAACAGCCCGTTTGCTTCAGTGTATTTGTTGACGATGATGTTAAATGAACATTTTATCCGCTCGTTGGGCTGATAGGTATAGTCAGTCCATTGCCGGTCGTTGATGAATTCGGTAAGTGTTTTTTTTAGATTTTCAAATATGCTCTTGTTCGTTCCCTCAATTTTCTGAGTGTTGATGTCTACAGTGGCATTGAGCTCCTGTGCGATAATGGTGTTGGAACCCTGTATAAATATCAATAGTGCAAGAAGAGTGAATCGTAGGCGATGCATATTCTAAAACCTATTTTTTGCAACAATGGGTTATTTCTTTGTTGCATGTTCAATACGTATCTTTGTCAGTACTTGTTTGGTATTCAGAGCAAAGTCACTGCTCATAATCCATCCGTAGTAGCCGGGGTCTTTTTCCAATACGTCAACAACAAGGTGGTCCTTGTATTTCCCGAAATTGAATACGGGTTCTTTCTGCTCATTGTATACGATACGCCCAGCAAGGTCAACATTGTGTGAGTTGCTGGAATATTCTGAAAGAAAGTCAATGTCATTTTTCAAGTCGGGGTAACGGTCCAACTGGGATTGCAGGACTTCATAGGTTGCTCTGGTATCATCAAGAGCTGCATGCGCATTGAAGTCTTCATCCTTGACATAGAATTTATATGCAGCGACCAGTGTACGTTGTTCTTTCTTGTGAAAGATGTTTTGTACGTCAACGAATCGGGCTTTGTCAAAGTCGTATTCCACGCCGACGCGTAGGAATTCCTCTGCCAGCATGGGGATGTCGAAGTGGTTGGAATTGAAGCCTGCAAAATCGCATCCCCTGAATGTGTTTGCTAAATCCTGAGCCACTTCTTTGAATGTCGGACAATCTTTTACGTCATCGTCTGTGATACCATGTACGGCTGTGCTTTTCTCGGGGATATGCATTCCTGGATTGATGCGGATGCATTTGGATTCCTCGTTGCCATTGGGCTCAACTTTGATGTATCCTATTTCTACAATGTGATCTTGAGTAACATTGACGCCTGTTGTCTCCAGATCAAATATGACCAGGGGTCTCTTGAGATTAAGCTTCATCAGCAGGATGTTTTAGTTGGCAATGAGCAGAGGCATTAACAGCATAATGACGTCAGTATCTTTCTCTTGCTCAGAGGGCAATACCAAGCCGGCGCGACTTGGATCTGACAGCCGCAGGATGACGTCCTGACTTTGAATTGTGCTGAGCAGTTCCAAGAGGTAATCTCCGCGGAAACCTATGCGCAACGGGGTGCCTTCATACTGGCAGACAATTTTCTCTTCTGCGCTTTGGGAGTAGTTCTTGTTTTCGGCAATAAGGGTGACTTTACCAGGCTCAAAAGTAAATTTGCACAGTGATGTCGCCTTGTCGCTGGCAACAAGTACGCGCCGTACTGCACTTTGCAGGGATTGCTTGTCTACAGTGGCAACATTGGTGTTGTTTTGCGGGATGACGTTTTTGTAGTTGGGGTATTTCTCCTGCAGGAGCCGGCATGTCATATTGAAACTCTCTGCTTCAATGACGGCATTGCCGTCTTCGTAAGTACATAGTGTGATGTCGCCCGAGAGTTTGTCTATAATGGAACGGAGCAGTGTTGCCGGCTTGCGTGGCAGGATGAAGCTTGTCGTTGTGTTGTGGGTGTCGCAAAGGATTTTGTAGCACACCAGTTTGTGTCCGTCGCTGGCAACGATAGAGAGGTCTTCGGGGGTAATGTCGATGAAGATACCGTTCATTACCTTGCGGGCTTCATCATTGGACGCAGCAATAATGGCTGAAGCAAATCCTCTGCTCAGAGTTGTTGCATTGATGGTTATCTTGGCGCTTTCCCCGTCATTTTTTTTCATTATCGGGAATTCGTCGCCAGGTTCTGCCTGCAGGGAAAAATGGCCATTTTGATATGAAATTTCAATCTGAAGCGTTGTCGGATTGTATTCAATGGTAAGCGGCTGCTCGGGAATCTCCTTGAGGATGTCAAGCAGCTGCTTGGCAGGAATGGCAAAAGTGGTGTCCCCGTCACTTTCTGTCAGCAGGATGTTACATTTTAACGTGGTGTCGTTGTCTGTAGCTGTAACTTCCAGGTTCCCGTCTTTGACTTGAAACAGGAAACATGAGAGGATGGGAATACTATTCTTGGGGGTTATAACGCGATCAATTGTCTGTAGACGACTGTATAGCAATGTGCTGGTTACTACATATTTCATAATCTTGAATTTTTATATTATTTTTATTTACAAAGATACGATATTTCTATCTAAATAAACGGGTTTTATATGTATTTTTTTGTAAAGAATTTCAAATACTTTGGTAAGGCAGATGTGTTTTTTGCATCCCGAAAAATAAATGATGGTGCGGGATGATTTTTTTTGCCTTTTGTGTGATGTTATTAGGATAAGAATGTTAACTTTGCACTAATTCATAGTGAAGTAAAATGGAAATTCAAGGTAAGATTATTTTTGCAGCAGAGCCTCGCACAGGAGTTTCTGCCCGTACTTCCCAGCCATGGAAGTCCCAGGATTTTGTAATAGAGACGCATGATACATATCCTCGTAAATGCATGTTTACGGTTTTTGGTGAAGATAAGTTGCAACAGTTTAATATTAAACTTGGTGATGAGCTGACTGTTTCTTTTGACATTGATGCTCATGAATATCAAGGTCGTTGGTATAATAGTATCCGTGCATGGAAGGTTCTTCATGGTACGGCTGAATCAGTGCCTCCGACGGCTGACGGAGCTGTTCCCCCTGTTGCTCCTGCAGCAGATCCTCTCACTCCCGCATCGGCTGACGAGGATACGCTGAATGATTTGCCGTTCTAAATTAAGAAGCAGAGTCTTGCGGGCATGTCTTGATTGTCTGTATTGGGTAGCAATGTAGATGTCAGGACGTTGTTCCGTGACAGCAAAGGCGCAGTTAGATAATAACTGCGCCTTTGCTTGTAACAGGAATACTATGTTCTGTTTTTTTTATGAATTCATGGAAATGAGGAATTCCTCATTGTTCTTGGTGTTTTCCAGACTTTCCATGATTTTTGTTATGGCTTCGATGGGTTTCATGTCAGCAATGAATTTGCGCAGAATCCACATCCTGTCTCGTGTGAAATCGTCTTGCAGCAGGTCGTCACGACGCGTGCTTGAGGCGACGCAGTTGATGGAAGGGAATATGCGTTTGTTGCTGAGGGTGCGGTCTAACTGTAATTCCATGTTTCCGGTACCTTTGAATTCTTCAAAGATTACTTCATCCATTTTGCTTCCTGTGTCAATAAGGGCGGTGGCAATAATTGTCAGTGAGCCTCCGCCTTCGATGTTTCTTGCGGCTCCGAAGAAGCGCTTGGGCTTTTGCAGGGCATTGGAGTCCACACCGCCGGTCAGGACTTTTCCGCTGGCCGGTGCTACGGTGTTGTATGCGCGCGCCAGTCGGGTGATGGAGTCAAGGAAAATAACCACGTCGTGTCCGCATTCAACCATGCGCTTGGCTTTTTCCAATACCAATCCTGCTATCTTGACATGCTGTGCTGCAGGTTCGTCAAAGGTTGAGGCTATGACTTCGGCATTGACGGTCCGCGACATGTCTGTAACTTCTTCCGGTCGCTCGTCAATAAGCAACATCATCAGATATGTTCCGGGGTTGTTGGCGGCGATGGCGTTGGCGATATCTTTCATTAAAGTTGTCTTACCGGTCTTGGGCTGGGCCACAATGAGTGCACGCTGGCCTTTCCCGATAGGTGTGAACAGGTCTACCATTCTGACCGACAGGTTGTCATGGCGTCCGTTGCATAGTATGAATTTCTCTTCAGGGAAGAGGGGGGTAAGATGTTCAAAGGATACGCGGTCTCTGATTTCGTGAGGCAATCTGCCGTTTATCTTGTTTATATGGTTGAGTGAAAAGTATTTTTCATTCTCCTTGGGTATGCGTATGGTGCCTTCAACAACGTCTCCGGTACTCAGTCCGTATGACTTGATAATGTTTTGTGGCACATATATGTCATCGGGAGAATTGAGGTAATTGTAATCGGATGAACGTAGGAAACCGAAATTCTCAGGTGCAACTTCCAGGACGCCGCTGCCGATGATTATGTCGTCAAAGTTATAGTCGTTGTTGTGAGTTGTTGTTGCTTCGGAAGGATATTCGGTATTGTCGTTCTCTTTGTAATATGCATTTATGTTTTTGTCGTAGATGTTGTTTACAAAGCCTTCGTCTATTTCGTTCTCTATGTTAGGTATGTCCTGAAGGATGATGAAGTCGGGTTCGTCCTCTTCGTTTTTCTGGGTTGTATCCTCGTTTAGTGGAGTATGCTCTTCGGGTTGTGGCTCAGGCAGTTGCTCTTCTGTTGCAGTGGGAGCTGGCTGCTCCGGAGCTTCGTCAAAAAGTGTTTTTTCTTCAGTTATTGTGGCAGCTTCTGCGGTCTCGGTTTCTTTCTTGCCGGCGCGGGTTTTTCTCTTCTTTGTGGTTGTTTTTTCTTTTTCTGCCGGTTGAGGTGTTGCCTGAACTGTTGCTTTGTCTTCTGCAGATGCGACCTCTTCTTCTGTTTGCTTCTGTGTCGTTTTCTTTTTCTTGTTTTTCTCGAGGGATTTGGACTCGTTCTGGTTGGCAGAAATAATGTGTTCGGCTTCTTTGGGTTTACTTATACGTTGTCTGCGGCGTGGTGCAGTTGTGGTTGCGCCTCTGGCAGCTTGCTCGTTGATGATTTGATATACGACTTCTTCCTTGGTTTCTTTTCCTGTCGGGAAAATACCCAATTCATGAGCAGTGTTCAAAAGGTCCACGTCGCTCATTTCCATCAAATCGAATTTGTTGAAAGTAGACATATGTTTTTCAGATGATTGACCTCATAAAAGTAGTCCTTTTACGGGTTGTTGTTTTTGTTTAAGAAAAAAAAAGATTTAGAATTGTTGAATAGGGATTCAACTATTTTCGGTGCAAAGGTAATATTTTATTTGGTAAATTAATGCGAAATATTATTTTTTTTGATGAATTTCCTGTGGGGCTTGTAAGTATATGGTTGTGCCCCTGTTTGTAATGGTAGTCGGGATGGAAAAACCGCTGGCGGGCCAGGAGCAGAGTCGAGTTTGGAATGCAGAAATTAACACCTCTTAACACAATGGTCCGACGGTTGACATGAACAGACAGACCACCTTCAGAAGGCATTGTGGAGGGGGTAAATTTTGTAGGCCTGCCAGATTTTACTGACAGGCCTGCGCGTTGAAACTGGCAGGCCTGTCAGTGAATGTTGCGTGGCCTGTGAATTTTTTTACCTCTTCCCAGATGGCAATAAAAATGTTGCGACATGTTAAATTTTATTAAACGCATACAACCTGGTATGCACGAAACAGCCTCTGGTGAAGATACCTGCTGTTTCTGAACGGGGACGGTGACTGCCCTTCGGCAGATGGTACGGCAGATTGTGTTTTTGCCGATGGGGGTGAAGCTGCCTTATTAATGGAGGTGTCAGCACGATTATGTTGGAAATTTTTTCTACTTTCGTGTTTAGTTATGGCTAATTCAGTATTAGATATTCAGGGATTGACTAAGACGATAGGCAGTCTTGTTCTTTTTAAGGACATCTCTTTCAGTATAGAAGAAGGGCGCCACGTGGGTTTGATTGCTCGCAATGGTGCCGGTAAAAGTTCGCTGTTGGATATTATCTGCAGTAATGAGGACTATGATGCCGGGAAAATAGTTTTCCGTAAAGACTTGCGTGTCGGCTACTTGCCGCAACATCCGGATTACCCTGAGCAGATGACTGTTATGGAAGCCTGTTTCTTTCGGGGTGGTGATATGGCCGAACTGGTGAAAGGCTATACCCAATCCCTGGTGACCGACCATGAGAATATGGCCCAGTGGATAGAGAAAATGGATGCCGCCAATGCCTGGGACTATGAAAGCCGGATAAAACAGGTGCTGACCCAACTGAAAATATCTGATTTTGACCAAAAGATATCAGAACTCTCAGGTGGGCAACTCAAACGGGTTGCTGTGGCAAACGTGTTGCTGACGGAACCCGACTTGCTGGTGATGGACGAGCCGACCAATCATCTGGATATTGAAATGATAGAATGGTTGGAGCGCTATCTGCAAAGCCGTAATATATCAATGCTGATGGTCACTCACGACCGTTATTTCCTTGACAGGGTGTGTACAGAAATCTTGGAGTTGGATGATGAGACAATTTATAGCTATAAGGGAAATTACAGTTATTACTTGCAGAAAAGGCAGGAGCGCATAGATGTGCGCAACAGCGAAATAGCCAGGGCCAATAACCTGTACAGGAAGGAACTGGAGTGGATGCGCCGCATGCCGTCGGCACGCGGACATAAGGCAAAATACCGCGAAGAGAATTTCTATGAACTGGAAAAGAAGGCTAAGCAGCGTATCCAGGAAAAGCGTGCCATACTGGAGGTGCGCAACAACTATATAGGGAACAAGATTTTTGAGGCGAAATACATAAGCAAGTCCTTTGGAGAAAAAACAATCCTGAATAATTTCTATTATAATTTTTCCCGTTTTGAGAAAATGGGTGTTGTGGGGAATAACGGAACAGGGAAATCAACATTTATAAAGATGGTATTGGGCTTGCAGAAACCCGACAGCGGCAGTATATCAGTCGGTGAGACAGTCCAGTTTGGATATTACTCCCAGGAAGGAATGAAGTTTGATGCGTCAAAACGGGTGATTGATGCCGTGAGGGATATTGCTGAATATGTAGACCTTGGCGGTGGACGCAAGATGACGGCGTCACAGTTCCTGCAGCATTTTATGTTTTCGCCTGAGCAGCAGTACAACTATATCAGTAAATTATCGGGTGGAGAACGTCGGCGCCTGTATCTGTGTACAGTGTTGATGAAGAATCCTAATTTCCTGGTTTTGGATGAGCCGACAAACGATTTGGATATTGTCACGCTGCAAATTCTGGAGGAATATCTGCAAGCCTTTAAGGGGTGTGTCATTATTGTCAGCCATGACCGTTATTTTATGGATAAGCTTGTGGACCATGTGCTGGTTTTCTATGGCGATGGCAAGATAAAGGATTTTCCGGGGAATTATACCCAGTATAGGGAATGGGAGGATTGCCGCGAAGCATCAGAAAGAGATAATAAGGAAAAGAAATCCGCTCCGGAGGATAACAGAAGCAATAAGAAAGTGCGTCTGATATCCAAGCGCCGGCTGACATACAATGAACAGCGAGAACTTGAGACGCTGACGGAGGAAATAGAACAAATGGAAAAGGAAAAACGCAGGATGGAGGATGCCCTGTGCAGCGGTACGCTTCCTGTGGATGAGATGACGGAGATATGCAAGGCTCTGCCCTTGCTGTCGCAGGGACTGGATGAAAAAACTATGCGTTGGATGGAACTGATGGAGATAGCAGAGCAATGATTTCCTGAGGATTGCGGGCAAAGACCTTGGCGCCGTTCGCTATAAGATAATCTTCATCACGAAATCCCCACAAAACCGAAATGCAGTTGATTTCTGCGCGTTGTGCTGTAAGTAAGTCAACCTCTGAGTCTCCGATGTAGACGGCATGCTCCTTCAAGCTGCCAAGTTGTCGCAGTGCCTGATATACCATGTCAGGAGCCGGTTTGCGCATGATGCCTTCACTCTCACCGATGGCGGTGGTAATGTATTTGTCAAAAAAGCGTCGGTGCAAATCAGATACGGCTTCTTGAACCTTGTTGGACACAATGGCCATTTTATATCCTGCGGTTTTCAGTTTTGCCAGAGTTTCCAAGACACAGTTGTATGGTCTGGTCTTTATCTGACTGTGGGCCATATAGTAGGTCCTGAAGGTCTTAAAGACTTCTTCAAAGTCCTGCTCTGGCAGTTCATCGGGAACCGACTGATGGATGAGGTTACGTATGCCGTTGCCGAGGAAACGCCTGATTTCCTGTCGGCTTCTTAGAGGAAGTCCATGTTGTTTCAGGGCATGATTAACACTTTCATGCAAATCATCAAGTGTATCCAGCAGAGTTCCGTCTAAATCCCAGATAATGGTATCAATCATGTAATATTTGTGTGTTGTGTCAAGGCTTGCCGACTGTACGGTGTGGTATTAGATATTGGTTCGCAGTTTTTCTTTATATGTTCTCAAGATATGCTCTTTAAGTTCCACGTTATCTCCTAAGAGCGTGTCCAGCGTTTCCTGAAGCGCTTTCTCACAAGTCTGGCGTGCCATGGCCTTGCCGACATTGAGTGCACTCTGATAGTCACTTTGCCGGAGCAGTGTCCTGTTGAAGTGTCCGTCGCTCATAATGATAATGGTTATATGACGGCTTTGCCGCTCTTCAAAAGTTCCTCGGTCGTCTTCAACGGTTCAGCGATGATGCTGAATTTGGTTGCCGGTGTAGACGTGCTGGATTCAATTTTCTTGTATTGCGGCTGGCGGAAAAAGCCAAAGGGGTCAAAAGGATCAATGTCCTGCTGGACTTGTATATATAATGTTGCAGTGAAGTCAAGGGAAGGTATTGTATATGTACCTTTCTTGTCGCTGCCAATGATATACTGCCCCCACAGCGTACAATAATAAAGCTTATTGTTGATATAACGGCGGCTTTGGCTTTGACGTTGGTTCCGGGTTACTCTTCTGACATGGCAATTGTTGATTTTAATGTTGGGTTTGCTACACTCAATGTCGCCAAAAGGATATATAGAATATAGCCAGACCGAAAAAACAGTGCTGTCACCGACTGTGATTTCGTTGTTTTTGTTACCAGTTGTGATTTCGGCGAAGAAAGTGTTGTTGTCTTCTTTTGCTACTGTAACAGAAAAGGAGAGGAGTGTGAACAATATTACTAAAAGTTGCCGTGTCATGGATGAAACAGATTTTACAGCAGAATTAGGTGTTGGGATTTTGAAGGGCAGTGCAGAATGTCAATATGTAGTCTCTTTTAGTAATGCAAAGTGCTACCACCCAAAAACTCTCTCAAGAGTGATGTCGGGGGAAGCCCGTCGGTCTTGATTGGAAGGATGTAGTTGAGGAATGTTCTCAGGCGATGGGCTTCACTATATTGCGGGGCATTCTCCGGAACCATTTCTAATAGAGGTAATGCTTGTGTGCGGAGGCCTGCCAACTCAAAAAGCAGGGCAGAGTTGAACATGACATCGGCTTCTTCCTGATAAGGTATAATCCATTTCCGTTCTCCTGCCAATACTGAAGGCCAACGGCCAATGGTGTCAGCGGCGGAATAGTTGCGATATTTGAAATCTCGCACTATGCGACGCAGTAACCGGTTGTCGGCTGTCGGAATAAAGTTGTGGTAGTCTAACAGAATTGTTGTCAAGGCCGAAACAAAAATCTTGTATTTGTTTTCATCGGGTATCAATTGCGTCAATTCAGGGTTAAGGCCGTGTATTCCTTCCATGATGATGACGGAGTTGTCATCCAGCCGAAGTAGTTTCCCGCTTGGAAGACTGGTTCCTGTGGTAAAATCAAAACGGGGCAGTTCTATCTCCTCACCATGCATTAATGCTGTCAAATCATCTTGCAGCCGTTTGATATTGAGCGCGTAAACGGATTCAAAATCGTATTCGCCATTCTCGTCAAGAGGAGTCTGTGCTCTATCAACGAAATAGTCATCCATAGAGATGGCTACAGGCTTTATACCTTCAGCGAAGAGCTGTATTCCCAGTCGCTTGCTGAAAGTTGTCTTGCCACTGGAAGAGGGCCCGGCAATAAGTATGAGCCGGACATTCTTTCTTTGTTTGATGTTTTCAGCAATTTTTGCAATTTTCTTTTCTTGAAGTGCTTCGGAGAGGTTTATGATGTCTGCAATGTTTCTTTTATTCTGGCAATGTTCATTGAATTCTCCGATTGTGCGGATGCCGATGATGTTCTGCCATTCTTTCTGTTCCCGGATAACGTCCAACATCTTTTCCTGATTGATAAACGGGAGAAGTTTGTCGGGGTGCTGAGGGTCTGGCAAACGGAGCAGAATGCCGTTGCAGTATTTTTGGATGGCATAGGTCTTTAGTTGCCCGGTGCTTCTCAGAAGGGGGCCATAGTAATAATCAGGCTCTCCGTCTAACATGTAGTATGTCGTATAGAGGGTCTGGCTATAGTTCAGCAATTTGACTCTGCTCGTGTGATTGTGTTGCTGAAACAGTTTGATGGCATTTTCTGTATGGGCCGTAACTTTGATGAAAGGAAGGTCTTCCCTGATAATTTCTTTCATCCGGGAGTCAATCTGCTTAATGACGTCATCTGAAAGTTCCTGATTGATATGGAGCCTGCAGTACGAACCGCTAGCTAAAATAGTTTCGTTGCATATAGGAACATTTGGGAAGATGTCTTTTACGGCTTTGCTCAGCACAAAGAACAGTGACCTGCCATAAGTGCGCATGCCTGACTCCGAAGAAATGTCTTGAAATTCGATGTCTTTACAATTGTAGATAGTATAATCCAAATCTTCAACGACATTGTTGACTTTGGCATTGGTGACATCTCCTATGTTGCCGGGCTTGATAATTTGGTATATATCATGCAGGGTGCTCCCCATGGGTACGTCAATATAGGATTTGGTATTGACGCAATAAATCCTTACCGTTTTCTTCTGAGTCATGATGCGCTTTGAATGTGTTATTTTTTAGCAGTGCTTTTATATCTCTTGTTCAGGCCTTTGATAACATCTGCGGTGATGTCCATCTTGGCATTTGCGTATAGGATGTTGTCACCACTCTTACTTAAGAT
>CACYCZ010000048.1 GCA_902773055.1 uncultured Bacteroidales bacterium | reverse complement strand
AGTGAACGGTAGATGCCGACACTGCTATCAATGGCCTTGGCATTCTTCATGCTCTCTTTCAGGGCACCATTATGGTAGAGGTGATAGTAGTTGCCCTGGAACTTCTGCAGATGCGAGTGATTATTGTTCGTACCATTTTGCGGATGAGGTCCATAGACACCTTTGTACACCCACGAGTCAGGATTCATAGGGTCGTCGCTAACCATATAGCACATAGTGCAGGTTCCTGGTGCCGAAAGCGTGATACCTTTCTCCTTCTTATAGGCATTCCACTCACTGGCCGTCGCATTACGGTCTGCCCAGTTCGAGCAGTAGGTATAGACGTATTTGCCACCAATCACGTTCAGCTCGTTAGCCTCGAAGTGGTAGGGTGCAGGAATCTTGACAGCCGAACCATCAATTGTGGACATTGAAGACTTCAGCTTCACAATACGGGCAGCTTCGGGCATCAGCCTACTCGGCCCAAGGCCACCGAAAGACAGCCACCCTACACCGTTATCGTCGATGGTCACGCCGGGGTCGAAATTGGCATTTGTACCCTGCGGATTGGCACCTGGCGTATCGTAATGAATCATCAGCTCCTCCAGAGGCGACGTCCAGGGGCCAAGCGGTGAGCTGGCCTTCAGCACGCCAACACCATGACTGCTGTTGCAGAAGTAGAGGAAGAACATGTCCCCTTGCCGTTTGTACGTACGCCACGTCACCGATGGTGCCCACGACACGCCATAGCCTTTGTACCATGCGCTCGGATGCCACTCGGAGCAGAGCTTCTGCGTGTCGATGGTACCGTGGAACGTCCAGTTCACCATATCGTCAGTCGAGAACACGACTATCGACTTGATGTCGCCATAGTCGTTTTCGCCGGTTTTGCCTTTCGCTATAAATTCCTGATGGTCGTTAGAGCCATAGACATATAGACGGCCGTTATATTCAAGTGATGTGGGGTCGGCGCAAAACACGCTACCGCTGATGGGATTGCCACTGCTCGTACCCTTGAATTCCTTAGCCAAGGTCTGCGCACTCGTTGATATGCAGGTCGCCATGATAGCGACACCCATAAATAGTTTCTTGTACATGCTATAATAGTAAGATTTCATATTTCAGGGTGCAAAGTTAGAAAAAAGAAGCCACATCGCCAACTTCCTGATGTCTTATTTTCTTTTTCTGGTGTATCAGACAGAGCAGCGTAGTTAAAAGACATCACAACATAAGTCATTGTATTCCCCTTAGAATCCACTCTTTGAAGAACGGATCTTCAATCTCATATCGGTTAGAATAGATAACGTAGCCTTCTTTCTGCATTCGCTTCAAAGAGCTATACAACGTGCTCGTCGGATATTCTCCTGTCTGTAGCGGTCTGTTCGTTGCAAGACTCTGCAGAATCCACTTATTGGTGCGCTTGAAGTTCATCCACAAACGCTCATAGTCGAGTCCATGAGAAACGACGATATGGTTGACAGCGGCTGATAACGCATCCTCTTCCTCTGGCTGAAGAACACTGATATTCCATATGTTAGCTGCTAATTGCTGAGAGTAATAGGGATGGCAACCAGTATAATCCAATATACGGTCGGCCAACTCACCACTGGTATCGGGGAAACGGGGCTTCAGGCGTTCCGACAGATATTGGTGGAAGTCCCCGCGCGGCAGTTTGCCCAGTCGCATCATCTCACCGAAATGATAGAACGGCGACTTCTTCTTTTCAAAGATATCAGTCATCATCGATTCCTGACTGCCTAACAGGATATAGTTGATATGCTTCTGCTTCTGCATGATGGCACGCAGTTTCTTGTCCAAATGGGAATCAAGGTCCAGGATTTCCTGAAAATCATCGAGTACAATGATTATACGATCATCCTGTGTGTGTGCATGCTCTATCAGTTCCATCACGTCCTCAAGCAGTATGGACGCATCAACGCCTGGTTGAAATGAGACATCCATAAGGCCGGTTATTGGATTGGTTGTCAAGGTGGGTATAATGCGGAAATGGGATATCAAGTGACGTATACGCTCCAATGGATGGACTTTGAAGAACTCTCTCAACAATTTGGCAGATAAGTCCGCAACAGATGTCACTTGCTGCAGATTGACTGTAATACTCTTACGACAACTTTGACTTAAGGCTTTAGCCACAACACTACTTTTGCCAAAACGGCGAGGACTAATCAGTATAAGGTGGTTAGCACTCTCAACGAAATGGCGTATATATGCCACCTCTTCTATTTTGTCAGTGAAGTACTCTGCTTCTACAATAGTACCAAATTTAAAAGGATTCTCCATATTACGACTTTTTTCGTTACGACTTTTTTCGTAGTTATCGGCAAAAGTACAAATTGTTTTTGAAATGGCAAAAGAAAAAGCAAAAAAAGTAAGGGATGTGTCAAAATAGGCACATTCTCTTATGGATTGATATGCCGCCTACACATTGCAGAAATTTCCAGAAATTTTTCCTATTTTTGTAAATTTGCCTACATATTTTAGGCTTAACATATTGTTGCACAGACGGTTAACCTAAAATTTGCATACATGTTGCCTACATGATTTCCGGGGTTTGCATACATGTTGCCTACATGTTGCCTACATAAAAATGGCGGTTTTTCGACAAAAAGTGGCACTTTCATGGTGTCAAAACGTAGGTTT
>CACYCZ010000047.1 GCA_902773055.1 uncultured Bacteroidales bacterium | reverse complement strand
CGCGCGACACGTCGGGCATCCCCTCCGTGACCGCCACGCAGCAGGAGGACGCAGAGGAGAGCATTTTCTCGCTCGACGGCCGCCGGTTGGACTTCAGGCAGAAGGGCATCAACATCGTCCGCCACAAGGACGGCTCCGCAAGCAAGATCCTGCAGAGGTGATAGGGAGAAGTTACGTGTTTTCTTAATTGTAGAAGACGAACAAGTCCTCAGATAGAAATTTATCATAACTTTGTATTATCAGAAGTTTTATGCATGACTGCGTTTGCCTTGAAAGAAAAACTGCAAGGCTATGATATGAAATTATGGCTCCCGTGGGTTCACGGGAGTCTCTGGGTGTTGCATTCAAGGCAGAGGCGGACTCAATAACTCAAAGTTTAACTGTTAATTATTGAAATTTATGAAAAAGAAAACTGCAAGGAGAAACATTGACGTCGTCTCTAAAGAAGAATGGAAAGCCCTTGTCAAGGTACAGGAACTGTCAAGAACACATATACTATTGCCGTAATGGTCTGCATGCTCTTTTCTTGCGCGTACAAGGGGGAGAGAGTACTATTTCACGGACAAAATCTCAACACGATATGGTGTTATGGGCGGTGTGAACTGGAGTCAGACACAGGTAAACCAAGGCGGGCGTGGAAACAAAAGGTTTCAAGAACCTACCTAGTTTATGGTAACGGGGTGGAATGCAGAACCCAGGGCAAAAAATAGACCAGTTTGAAACAGCCAACTTCTATTCCGATATGGAAAAGATGAGGAAAAACGAATCTTCCTCAGGACGTCTGTCTTTCATGAGGATAAAGGCGATGGAAAACTATGAGATTAAAATGACTGGCAGCAACAATATACAAAATGAGAAATCAAAAACACTGAAAAACGCACATAGAATATAAAGACTTCTTTAAAAACGCGATTTGAGTTTTTTGATGTATTCACAAGGATGGCCTCCCATAATGGCTACGCAATATCATTCTTGTTGGGTATATGACAGCGACAATGCCCATAATGGCTATGTTGAGATACCTTACAGACCTTGTCCTGAATAAGCGTAGGAAAAACCCATGCTAAATATAGCTGTCCTATCTGAAGATTCGGCTAAGAGACTAAAGGAACAAAAAGAAAATCGTATTATCTTTGCACCAAGATTGAATACACAAGATGATAGAGACGAACTTGACAGATAACTTGCAAGGATATGAGATTATGGCTCCTGTAGGGTCATGGGAATGTCTGGCGGCAGCGTTTAAGGCTGGAGCTGACTCTATATACTTTGGTGTTGAAAGCCTGAACATGCGTGCCCACTCTGCGGCACATTTTACATGCAAAGACTTGCATGATATTGCGCAACAATGCCATGAACATGGTGTGAAAAGCTATCTGACCGTCAACACCATTATGTATCAAGAAGACTTGTCACTAATGCGTGAGATTTGTGACGCAGCAAAGGAGGCTGGCATATCCGCTGTCATCGCCAGCGATGTGGCTGTACTGCAATACTGTAAGCAGACAGGTCTGGAGGTGCATCTGTCAACGCAGTTGAACATAAGCAATATCGAAGCCCTGAAATTTTATGCCCAATACGCTGATGTGGTGGTACTCGCACGCGAACTGAACATGGAGCAGGTTGCAGATATCAGTGAGCAGATCAGACAGCAGAACATCACTGCTCCCCATGGCGGTTTGGTCCGTATAGAAATGTTTTGTCACGGGGCATTATGTATGGCTATCAGCGGGAAATGCTATCTTAGCTTGAACAATCTGGGATATAGCGCAAACCGTGGCGAATGTCTTCAAGTATGCCGACGCGCCTACACTGTGCGTGACAGGGAAACAGGCATGGAACTGGATGTTGACAATAAGTATATCATGAGTCCTAAAGACTTGAAGACCATCAGATTTTTAGACAAAATGGTGAATGCCGGTGTCAAGGTCTTTAAGATTGAGGGTCGTGCCCGGGGGCCGGAATATGTATATACGGTGACCCGGTGCTACAAGGAAGCTTTGCTGTCTGTGATGAACGGTAGTTTCACCACACAGAAAAAAGACGCGTGGGATCAACGTCTGGCTTCTGTATTCAACCGTGGCTTTTGGGACGGATATTATCAGGGGCAGACATTGGGCGAATGGAATCGTGAGTATGGTTCATCGGCAACGGAAAGAAAAGTCTATGTTGGTCGCGGTGTCAAGTATTTTTCACGGCTCGGAGTGGCGGAATTTGAGATACAGGCAGCAACGATACAGAAGGGCGACCGGCTGATGGTGACAGGACCTACGACAGGAATAGTCTATTTCAACGCAGATGAAATACGCTATGACCTGTGCCCGGTTGAGAAAGCTGAGAAAGGACAGCGTGTTTCCATGAAGGTAGCCGAAAAGGTGCGCCCGTCGGACAAACTCTTCAAAATTGTTCCTGCAGATGAAGTGGCAAAAGCGCCAAGAGAATTGAAGTAAATTATTTCGGAATTGTTTTCTTTTTTCCTATCTTTGCAACAAAATCAAAACAATATCCTGTCTCTAAGATGGATTCAGATTATTTATCATCACTTTTCGCCAAGACGGTAAAGGCCTTGTCGGATTGTTCGGACATGACGGAGAAGGGGATTTTGCACGAATGCAACGATAACGACCCTCTTCCCTCGGCTAAGGCGCTTGAGGAAATAGTGGAATTGTGTCGCTCAATATTTTTTCCCGGTTTCTTCGGCCGTAACTCCATCAACAGAAACACGCTTCAGTATACTATCGGGGTCTCGGTAGAGCGGCTGGCCAAACTGCTCGTCAAGCAGATTGCCGCCGGTTTATGCTTCGTGGCAAAACCGCAGGTCGGTGAGAGCCGGGAACCATTCTACCGAAAGGCCGATATGATAACCCAGAAAATACTGGATAAACTGCCGGACATCCGCCAGATACTGGAAACCGATGTGATAGCCGCATACAACGGTGATCCCGCTGCCGTAAATATAGGGGAAGTGATATGCTGCTATCCTGTGATAAAGACACTGACCAATTACAGACTGGCGCATGAACTGTATAAACAAGACGTGCCGCTGATTCCCCGGATGCTGACAGAAATGGCTCATAGCGAGACAGGCATAGATATTCATCCAGGGGCGCAGATAGGTCACCACTTTACCATAGACCACGGCACAGGCGTAGTCATTGGAGCAACGTGTATTATCGGTAATAATGTGAAACTCTATCAGGGAGTGACTCTCGGGGCACGAAGTTTCCCCTTGGACGACGACGGTAATCCTATCAAGGGCATTGCGCGCCATCCCATATTGGAAGATAATGTCATTGTATATTCCAATGCCACCGTGCTCGGGCGTATCACGATAGGCAAGGGCACCGTGATAGGCGGTAACGTATGGGTTACCGAGGATACGGAACCTGGCAGCATCATTGTTCAGGCCAAAAAGAAAAAAAGTAAACTTCAGAATGACTTAATTTATCCGCAGGATTTCGGCGGACTATAATCTATATGTTTTTTAATGGAAAAAAATAAGCTCATCGCCAAGACATTCCAGGGACTGGAAGAAGTCTTAGCTCAGGAACTGATAAAACTGGGCGCAGAGAATGTAGAGCGTGGTAATCGCGTGGTATATTTTACCGGAGACAAGGAAATGATGTACCGTGCCAATTTTGAACTGAGAACGGCAGTACGTATTTTGAAGCCTATTGCTACGTTTGAGGCAACTAATGCTGACGAAGTATACGAAGGCGTGAAGAAAGTTGACTGGACACAGTATTTGGAATTGTCAACGACATTCGCCGTAGACTCTGTTGTCTATTCAGATGATTTTCGCAACTCGAAATTTGTTTCCTACAAGGTTAAAGATGCTATCGTGGATTTCTTCCGTGAAAAGACAGGCAAGCGCCCCAATATCAGTGTGGCATCTCCCGACATCAGGTTCAATATCCATATTTCGGAGAAATCCTGTACCCTGAGTCTGGATTCATCAGGTGAGAGCCTCCATAAGCGTGGGTACCGGCAGGCTACCGTGGAGAGCCCTATCAATGAGGTTCTCGCCGCGGCTATGATATTGATGACAGGTTGGGATGGAGAATGTGATTTCATCGATCCCATGTGTGGCTCGGGAACGTTGCCCATAGAAGCAGCATTAATAGCCCGCAATATTGCTCCCGGTGTGTTCCGCAAGAACTATGCCTTTGAAAAATGGCCTGACTTTGATGCTGACTTACTGGAGAAAATCTATAACGACGACAGCAAAGAACGCGAATTCAGCCATCATATATACGGCTATGATCAGGAACCCGAGGCTATAGTGGCATCGATGCAGAATGTGAAGGCTGCCGGCCTGACCGGTGATATCACACTGGAGGTGCAGCCATTCCAGAAATTTGTACAACCAGCTGAAAAATCCATTATCGTGATGAATCCACCCTATGGAGAACGTATAACGGCGCCCAATTTGTTGGGTCTGTACCGCACGATAGGAGAACGCCTGAAACATCAGTTTGTTGGCAATGAGGCATGGATTATAGGCTATCGTGAAGAGACATTTGACAATATCGGCTTGAAACCCAGCGTAAAGATATCCCTGTATAATGGCTCTCTGAACTGTATGTTCTGCAAATATACTATCTTTAACGGCCAGCTTAACGAATACCGCGCTCATGGTGGGATAGTAAAGACCGATGCTGAAAAAAGGCGTAATGCCGAGCGCAAACAACTGAAATCACGCCGTGATTTCCAACCGGCAGCATCTGCAGATGACATGGAAGAAGAAATCCCAGACTACGTAATACGGCGACACAGAGAGTTCGTGGCTAATCAAAATCGCGAGGCCCGCCGCAATATCCGCCGTGAAGATGGTGGAGAAGAAGGTGACGGATTCAGGAAAAACTTCAGGCGCGAACCGTCAAGACATCGTGAGGAACGCAGTTTCGGCGGGACAAGAAAACCTTTCGGAAAAGGTAGGAATGATGGTTTCAAAAAAGATTTCAAATCTCGCTCTAAAGGAGGATACCAACGTCATGGTAAGGAAAATTAAAGCTATAAGGCTAATCCTGCTACTGCTGGCATTGGCATTATCACTCCCTAATATGGCTCAATTGAAACATTTTACCCTTGAGGATGTAATACCTGGAGGTGAAAACTATAAAAATCTCCAACCTGAGAATATGACGCTTCTCTGGTGGGGAAATCAACTGGTCAAGGTTAAAGAAACGGCATGTTACGTATATGGCAGGAATGGTCAGTGGACAACCTTGTTCAGTCTGGACGATGTCAAGGCGCAATGTAGTGATGTGAAATCTTTGGAGACGGTGTCTTTCACGGGAACTGCTCCCGTGGCATTGTTGGCAAACAGTAAGATGTATCTTGGGTATAATTGGAAAGAAAAGAAAATAGTTTTCCTTAAAAAACTTAAGTCTGGTGTGAGCGATATAGATTATTCTGCGCCATCCCAGATGCTGGCATATAATTTCAAAGATAATCTTTACGTAGAGAGTCTGATACAGGATAAGGTTATCAAAATCTCAGATGATGGTTCCCGTGATATTGTATATGGTCAAAGCGTACACCGTAATGAATTTGGTATAAACAAAGGTACTTTCTGGAGTCCAGATGGGTCTATGTTGTGTTTTTACAGGATGGACCAAAGTATGGTTCCCGATTATCCTCTCGTGGATATTTCAACGCGTATGGCAACTTTGCAGCCAATTAAATATCCAATGGCCGGAACAGAAAGCCATAAGGTCAGCGTGGGAATCTTTAATGTTCAGACAGGCAAAACTGTTTGGTTGCAGACAGGTGACAATACAGACCAATATTACAGTGGTATCACTTGGGGTCCAGATTCCCGTAAAATATACATGTATAATCTTAACCGAGACCAAAACCATCTGCGGCTATGGCAGTTTGATGCGGCGACTGGTGCCTTGGAAAAAGTGCTTTACGAGGAAACTCATCCTAAATATATCCAGCCTGAGCATGGCCTGCTTTTCCTGCCATGGGACAGTGACAAGTTTGTCTACTGGAGTGAGAAGGACGGCTATGACCATCTGTACTTGTACAGTCTGGCAGAGGAAAGGACAATGAAGAAAATAACTGACAGCCAAATAGGTGTTGTCGTGGATGTATTGGGATTCAACCCAAAGACAAAGAGTGTAATAGTAAATTCTACAGGTGTTTCACCTATTCAGCATAATATCTTCAAAGTGAGTCTGGAGAAAAATGAAAGCACCCTTTTGGGGGATGCTACCGGTGTCCATAAGGGTACATTGTCACCAGATGGGGCTATGCTGGTTGATACGTGGTCATCGCCAGACGTGCCGCGACAGATTGACATAATAAATACTGCAAATGGAAAGTCTGTGAATTTGCTTAAGGCGGATAACCCGTGGAAATCTTATGCGGTACCTGATATATCCTCTGGAACGATAAAAGCTGCAGATGGCAGGACAGACTTGTATTACAGGCTGGTAAAACCAGTCGGATTTGATGCGCAGAAGAAATATCCTGCTGTAGTATATGTATATGGAGGACCTTCTACCCGTTTGGTTGAGGCCTCGTACGGATATATGTACAGAGGGTGGGAATTGTATATGGCAGAGAAAGGATATGTGGTTTTTGTCCTTGACAACCGGGGGTCCAACGAACGTGGGCTGGAGTTTGAAAATGTAACATTCAGGCAACTTGGCAAGGAAGAAATGAAAGACCAAGTCAAGGGAGTGGAGTTCCTCAAGTCGTTGTCTTATGTTGATGGCAACCGTATAGGGGTTCACGGCTGGAGTTATGGTGGATTTATGACCACTAATTTAATGCTGACTTATCCTGATATCTTTAAGGTCGGTGTGGCTGGCGGACCTGTCATAGATTGGAGTTATTATGAAATTATGTATGGTGAGCGTTATATGGATACCCCTCAGTCTAATCAGCAAGGTTATGATGACAGCAATCTGCGCCTGCGTGCAGGCGCTCTTAAGGGACGCCTGCTGGTTATCTTCGGCTATAATGATCCTGTGTGTGTGCCTCAGCATACGTTATCCTTTATCAGGGCTTGTGAAGATGCAGGAACCCATCCGGATCTCTTTACCTATCCTGGAGACGAGCACAATATGTTCGGTAGAGACAGGGTGCATTTGCATGAGCACATAACGCAGTATTTTGAAGATTTCTTAAAATAATTATAGTAAATGAAAAAGAACATATTGCTTTTAGGTAGCGGTGGTCGTGAACATGCCATTGCATGGAAAATAGCCCAAAGTCCGCGCTTGGAAAAATTATATATAGCACCAGGTAATCCCGGTATGGCAGTGCAAGGAGAATTGGTGGACTTGGATATTATGGATTTTCCTGCAGTCGCTGATTTTGTCATAAAAACGCATATAGATATTATTGTCGTAGGACCTGAGGTGCCCTTGGTAGGAGGTATTGCTGATTACTTCAAGAGTCGCTCCGAACTGAAGCATGTAGCCGTAGTCGGACCCGGCAAGAATGGAGCGATGTTGGAGGGCAGCAAGGATTTTGCCAAGGATTTCATGATGCGTCACGGCATCCCGACGGCAGCGCATAGAACTTTCAATGGTACGAATATTCAGGAAGGAATTGATTACCTGAAAACTCAGAAAGCGCCTTATGTACTCAAGGCTGATGGTTTGTGTGCCGGCAAAGGAGTCCTGATTATAGATAATCTGCCGGAGGCGCAGGAGAAGTTCAGGGAAATGCTTGACGGTATGTTCGGCAATGCATCGGCAAGTGTTGTCGTGGAGGAGTTCCTGTCGGGCATAGAGTGCTCGGTTTTTGTTATTACTGATGGTGCTGGCCATTATAAGATTTTGCCAGAGGCGAAGGATTACAAGCGCATAGGTGAGCATGACAAGGGGCTCAATACCGGAGGCATGGGAAGTGTATCTCCTGTTAGTTTTGCTACTCCGGAATGGATGGTCAAGGTGGAAGAACGTATAATCAAACCAACCATCCAAGGTTTGATGGAAGAAAATATAGACTATAAGGGTTTTATCTTCTTTGGATTGATAAATGTTGAAGGTAATCCTTATGTTATAGAGTACAATTGCCGCATGGGTGACCCGGAGACGGAAACTGTTATGCCTCGGCTGAAGAGTGACTTGGTAGAACTTTTGGAAGGAGTGGCAGAACAGAATCTGGACCAACGGACTATAGAATTTGATGAGCGTGCAGCCGTAAATGTCATGTTGGTTTCCGGTGGTTATCCTGAAGCATATAAGAAAGGATATCCTATCACGGGTTGTGAACAGGTGGAAAAAGACAGTATGGTGTTCCATTCTGGTACGGCGTTGAAGGATGGCCAGTTGGTTACAGCCGGAGGTCGGGTCATATCGGTGACATCATATGGTCAGGATAAAGCTGAAGCCTTGGCAAAGGCCATGGCCGGCGTGGAAAAAATACATTATCAAGACAAGTATTATCGTCGGGATATAGGACAGGACTTGTAAGTCTGCGACCAAAGTCAAGAGCGTAAAAAATTAGATATAGATGTTGTTCAATACATTGACATATCTGTTTTTCCTGCCCATTGTCTTTGTCTTATATTGGTGTGGCCGGAATTGCCGACAGCAGAATATCGTGCTGATTTTGGCAAGTATGGTTTTTTATGGGTGGTGGAGTCGTGAATTCCTTGCCCTTATGCTGGCGATATGCCTGTTCAACTATTTCATGTTGCCTGCATTGAAGCGCTCTTCTAACAGGAAGTTGTGTCTGTTGCTTACATTGGGTGTTAACTTCAGTGTGCTGGCTGTATTTAAGTATTTTAATTTCTTTGTCGCTAATTTATCAGATGCCTTTATGCTATTGGGGATTCGGCTGGATTATCCCACGCTCAGTCTGGTATTGCCTGTCGGTATAAGTTTCTATACTTTTCAGTTGTCGGGCTATGCCATAGATTGTTACCGGAGCCCGATGGAGAAAGTGATACCTGTTGTTGACTTTCTGACATTCATGACTTTTTTCCCTCAGTTGGTGGCCGGACCCATTGAACGTGGCAGCGACATGCTGCCTCAGATAGCATCCATGCGACAATTTGATTATGGAACGGCACGGGATGGTATGCGCCTGATTCTATGGGGACTGATGAAAAAAATGCTTCTTGCTGATAATTGTGCTCAGGTCGTGGATAATATATTCAGTCGCTATGATACGGCAAGTATGCCCGACCTGTGGCTTGGGGCTCTGTTTTTTACGTTTCAGATATATGGAGATTTCTCAGGCTACAGCGATATGGCAGTAGGTTCCGCCAGGCTGTTTGGAATACAGATACACAATAACTTTAACAAACCTTATTTTGCCCGTGATTTGCGTGATTTCTGGCGCCGTTGGCATATTACGCTTATGGCGTGGTTTAAGGATTATCTCTATATCCCTCTTGGAGGTAACCGCAAGGGGCGCTTACGCAGGGTGCTGAATACGTTTTCTGTTTTTTTTCTGAGCGGTTTGTGGCATGGCGCAAATTGGACTTTTGTCTGTTGGGGTCTTTATCATGCCCTGTGGCTGTTTATTCCTCACCGGTGGCTGACTTTTATTATTGTGATGGTTGGCTGGGTTATTTTCCGCAGTCCTGATATGGTGGCGGCGATGCAGTATGTCGGCGGTATGTTTTCGCCGGCATTGTGGGGACCCGTAACATGCAGCCGTTTCCCGTTGGTGCTTATTGCAGCTTATGTCGTGGCTGAGAAGATGATGAGAGACCATGAACATCCGTTCAGTTTCAGAAACACCGGCATCATGGCTTCCCAGTGGCTGAGGCTGTCGGTTTATCTGTTGTTGTTCCTGCTTACTGTTTTCTTCGGTGGTAAGCAGATACAATTTATTTATTTTCAGTTCTGATGAAGCGATTTGTAGGTCATATAGTATTATTCTCTGTTTTGGTGCTGGCTTTTTTTGCCGCAGGCGAAGCCTATGTGGAGCGTATGCCTAATCCCTCGCGCGACAAGCATCAGTGGATGGAGCGTCATGCCAGTGAGGTTACCACTCTGATATTGGGTAACAGCCATACATTCTATGGCATACGTCCTGACAGCCTGCCGGAGTGTGCTTTTTCTTTAGCTCAGGTTTCTCAGACCTATCGTTACGATGATTACCTGTTGCACCATTATGACATGCCCCGGTTGAAAAGGGTTGTCATACCTTTTTCATATATGTCGCTTTGGGAGGATTTTGAATATCAGGAGGACAAGTGGTTTAACGCAATCCGCTATTGTCTGTATATGGATTGTGATATTCATTCCCGTCTGAGCCGATATGGATGGGAGTGCAGGGCTATACCTTCCTTCAAGGAAAAACTGAAAAGTCTGATGCAACCGCCTCAATTGTCATGGGACAGTCTTGGCTGGGGTACCAACTATGTCGGTCATCGTTTTGAGCAATGGGATAACGGCAGGCAGCGTGTAGATGAAAATACCTATCAGGATACTGCTGCAGTGGCCTTGAATATGGGATACCTGACAAGGATGCTGACTTGGTGTCGGGAGCAATCTGTTTGTGTCGTCTTGGTGGTGCCTCCTGTTTCTGCAACCTATCATGCCTGCAAAAATGCCTTTCAGGATAGTGTTAATAAGATGTGTATTAATGATATATTGAGGAGGTTTCCTGAGGTAAGGTACCTTGATTTGGAGCAGGATTCCCGCTTCGTTGCTGATGATTTCTATGATGCCGACCACCTCAATGTAAAGGGAGCCGAAAAACTGACGGCCATAATCCGGACCGCATTTTGAGTATACTCCGCAGGTGCGGCGATATTTGATAAAATTAACACAATTTAATATTTGTTTGCATCATCAAGTGAACTTATAAAAAATCACAGGCCTTGCAGTTTTTACCAGTAGGCCTGTGCGTTGAATCTGGCAGGCCTGCCGGCGAAAACTGCAAGGCCTGCAAAATTTACCTCCTCTACAGTATCTTCTGAGAGGAGGTATTTGTTTGGAATGAACATCTCGCATAGAGTGTTATCAAATGTTAATATCTGCGATATTGGCGGGAAAGAGTGGAGGGGATACTGCAGGCTGTCAGAGATGGTGGCGGATAAGATTCAGGAATCTTTAATCAGCATGAAATAAACCTCCAGAGAATTTTTGCAGAGGTGTTATCCTCCTTATGCAAATGTAACGAGGATGGAACTTGATATTTGTTTTGGTTGGTTATTCGCTGTAGTTGTGGTCAACGATAATGGTTATCGTTTCGTCAGGGATGAGAGGCCTTAACTCGTTGTAAAGTGTTTCTAATAAGGATTTTTCGTCTTTTACGGATATGTCGGGAACAATGTCTACAGATATCCGGTGTTCCTGTTCAAAATAGTAGAAACCGTGCACCTGGATGATTTCTTTATGTTGTGCCAGGGTCTGCATGATGATGGTCTGCAACTGTACTTGTTTCTTCTCCCCGGTGGGAAGGCTGTAGATACCGATTGTCAGTATGACGTTATGGCGTTCGTAAAGTTGGTGGGAAATCCGTAGGGTCAGACCATGTATTTCGTGTGCGCTCAAGGTGTCCATGACGTTGATGTGTAGCGAACCGATGAAAAAGTTCGGACCGTAATTGTGCAGTATAATGTCGTAGACACCGTGGACTTCATCAAAAGCCATGACTTCCTGTTTGATATGGTGGATAAACTCTGGTGATATGCGTGCGCCGAGCAACTCATTGACAGGAGATGCCAGCATCTCGATACCGGCTTTGATGATGATGACAGATATCAGGGTGCCGAGTATTCCGTCAAGAGAAATGTTCCAGATCAGCATGATGCCGGCAGAAATCAGTGTCGCCAAAGTAATGAAGGCGTCAAAGAGAGCATCTGAGCCTGATGCTGTAAGAGCATCGCTCTTTAATTTGATTCCTTGGCGTTTTACGTATTGTCCAAGCAGTAATTTCACAAAGATGGCAACAATGATGACACTCAGTGTGACGGGAGAATACTGGGGTGTTGTCGGCGAAAAAATCTTTTTTGCAGATTCGACGAGAGAGGTTGCGCCAGCCAACAGAATGATGACGGCGATGATGATGGCGCTGAAATATTCTATGCGGCCAAAGCCGAAAGGATGTTTGCGGTCGGCTGGTCGTTCTGACAGTTTTGTTCCCACAATAGTGATGACGCTTGAAAGGACATCACTAAGGTTGTTTATTGCATCCATGATGATGGCGATGGAGTTTGCCAATATGCCGACAGTGGCCTTGAATGCAGCCAACAGGATATTGGCGGCTATGCCGACCAAGCTTGTGCGGATTATTTCTTGAGAGCGTGTCATAATGTCGGGAAAAGGTCTAAGATAGGTGTTCTTTATTTGTAATTGCGTATTTTTTCTTTGATAAGAGGGATAGCTGAACTGTTGACGCTGAGTCGGTCGATGCCTATATTCAGAAGCATGTGGGTGTAGTTGGGGTCAGAGGCCAGTTCTCCACAGACCGAAACAGGAATGTTGTGCTGATGGGCAGCTGAGGCAATCAGTTGCATGGCTTTCAGCAGTGCAGGGTGAGTGGAATTATAGTATTTGCTTACCTGGTTGTTCCCTCTGTCGGCAGCCATGATATACTGCGTGAGATCATTCGTCCCGATGCTGAAGAAGTCAACCCTCGAAGCAAACTCCGAGGCAAGGAGCACAACAGAGGGCGTCTCGACCATGATTCCGGTCTTAATCATCTTGTCATAGGCAATATGCCGGCAGTCCAGTTCCTTTTTGCACTCTTCAATGAGTTCTGTGGCATGCTCCAGTTCAAGAATATCACTGATGAAGGGTAGCATAATTTGGATGTTGCCTTCGCTGCTGGCTCGGAGAATGGCACGAATCTGTGTCTTGAAGAGTTCAACATGGGCTAAAGTGAGTCTGATGCCTCTTTGCCCGAGAAAAGGGTTGTCTTCATGAGGAAGCGGCATATATGGCAATAGCTTGTCTCCTCCGATATCAAGAGTCCTGATAGTCAGGGATTGCTGTCTGCATAATTTGGCCGCGTGAGTATAGGCTTGAACCTGAGTCTCTTCGTCAGGACATCGCTCTTGCTCCATGAACAGGAATTCGCTTCGCAACAGTCCGATGCCGTCAGCTCCTGATTCCAGTGCTTTCCGAATATCATCTGGTGAGCCGGCATTGGCCAAGACAGGAACAACCCTTCCTCCTATGGTCACAGCCGTGAGTCTGGCGTTCTTGACAGCTTCCGCCTGGTCGTGTTTCTGAAGTCCGGCTTTTAGCTCAAAGTCGTGTATGCAGTCTGGGCTGGGATTGATGTGTACTTTTCCGTTGTCTGCATCCAAGAGCAGGCAATCTCCGCTTTTTATTGTTTCTGTACAATGTGCAGTGCCGACCAATGCCGGTATGCCTTTATTGCTGGCTATGATGCAGACATGGCTGGTTGGGTTGCCTTTGCTTGTGATGATGCCCGTAATGTTGTCAAAGTTGAGCAGGGGAATGTCAGAGGGTAACAATTCATTTGTGACAAGTATGCATTTGTGGCTTATGCCTTGAAACGGATTTTTCTGTGATGATTGGCGGATAAACGCCTTAATCTGCATGCAGACGTCTCTCACGTCATCTGCCCGTGCCTGAAGATAAGCATCATCAATATCTTTGAATAAGTTTTCAAACACTTTGGATGCCGCTTCAATGGCGTCAGGCGCACTCATGTCGTTTACGCGGATATTTGATTCAATGACCTCTTGCAGGGCGGGGTCATCGGCTATTTCAAAATGGGCAGAGAATATATCATTTTCCCCAGCCAGTTTCAGCAAGTGCTCTTTGGCTTTCTGCAGCGCTTCTGTTGCAGAGTGCAATTCCTCCTCACAACTTCCTTTCTGGTAGGAATGGCCTGTAGTCATATCGCGTTGGACAACATATGCTTCACCCATAGCCAGTCCGTTGGTGCCGATGCCTTGCAGTATCATGTTATTGTTTCTGGGCAGTGATAAAATCGGCAATGGTATTGACAGCTTCGTTTTCTGCTTCGCCTTCGGCGGAAACGACAAGTTGAGTCCCTTTCTTTAGGCCCAGCGAGAGGATTCCCAACATGCTGCTGGCCTTGACCTGCTTGCCCGAAGCCGAAAGAAATACGGTAATGTTTAATGATTTGGCCAGTTTGACCAACTCACTGGCAGGACGTGCATGTAGGCCATGCTCAGCCTCGACAATAATTGTTTTGCTTGTCATGAAGATATTATTTTAAGATATTGTAAAAATCATTGCTGTCTGTTGTGGTAAATAGCTTGTTGAGCAGTTCTTCGTCATCAAGTGTAGAAGCTATTTTAGACAGGATATCCAAGTGCTCGTTTCCTACACCAGCAATGCCGATGACGAGATATGCCTTTTCGTCTTCTGCAAAACAGATGCCGTCAGGGTATTGCAGGATGACAATACCTGAAGCCATGACTTTATCCTTGGCTTCTGATGTGCCATGGGGAATGGCTAACCCCATACCCATATAGGTTGTGGTGAGTCTTTCCCGTTCTATCATGGCTTCGGCATAGCCTGGCAGTACATAGCCGGTTTCTTCCAGAAGTTTGCCGGCCCGCCTGATAGCGCTGTCCTTGTCTTCTGTTTTCAGACCGAGGAGAATATTGGCCTTTTGCAGTAATGGCGGTCCGGATGGGATGTGGCTCGGTTGAGTAACATCCGCAGGTTGTCTGAAGGAAACATTGGCTTGCTGCTTGATTTCTGCCAGCAGAGCATCAAGATGGGCATCTGACAGGAAATTGTCTATGATGACCAGCGGAGTGTCAGGCATAAGTGTCGCGGCTCTTTCGGCTAATGCCTTTTGGCAAACGATGACAGAGGCATTGGCAGGTACTTGGTCTATGGCGCTGTTGGTGCAGATGACATCAGTAATATTTTCTTTTATCAGTCTGCTCTTGAAACGCGTTGCCCCCAGGGCGCTGGATCCCATACCTGCATCACAGGCGAAGATAATCTTCTGAATTCTTCCAGCAACGGGTTCTGGCTCTTGGGTATCTTCTTCTTGGGTGATATGTGAGAATTTGACAATCAGAGATGCGATAGCAAATGATACACCACATGCAATCAGTACGCCGGTGCACGCTATAAGGGTTTGTCCTTTTGGGGCCATGGCCAGAAAGGCTATGATACTGCCGGGTGAAGCGGGGGCAACAAGTCCTGCATGGGCGAAGGTGTAAAATAGTAATGCCGATGCGCTGCCGCATATGGTTGCGATAAGAAGTAATGGCTGCGCCAGAACATAAGGGAAAAAGATTTCGTGGATGCCGCCAAAGAAGTGGATGATGGCTGCACCTGGGGCAGACTGCTTGGCTGTACCTTGACCGAAAAGCCAAGTGGCCAACAGTATTCCCAGTCCAGCTCCGGGATTGGATTCAATCATGAAAATAATGGATTGGCCGTAATCATGGACATCCTGTATGCCGAGTGGGGTACAGATGCCATGATTGATGGCATTGTTCAGGAACAGTACCTTTGCCGGCTCCACAATAATGGAAATAAGTGGCAGTATATTGCTGCTGATAAGCAGGGATACACCTTGCTTCAGAAGTTCTGTGATATACCCCACTATGTTGCCGATGACTAAATAGCCGGCAATGGCGAGCAGCATGCCGATGATACCGGCCGAAAAGTTATTGACTAGCATTTCAAAACCAGCTTTGACCTTCTTCCCTAAGGTCTTGTCAAAAGTTTTGATGCAGTATGCACCGACCGGGCCTAATATCATGGCACCGATAAACATGGGGATGTTGCTTCCGGCGATGACTCCTGTTGTGGCGATAGCACCAGTTATGCCGCCTCGGTGCCCGTAGATATTACTGCCGCCTGTGAATGCAATAAGTATGGGGAGAAGGCAGGTCATCATGGGCTCTCCGATTTTTACCAAAGTTTCGTTGGGATACCATCCTGCTGGAATGAATAATGCTGTAATAAGCCCCCATGCAATGAAGGCACCGATATTGGGCATGACCATTGCGCTCAGCGCACGGCCAAATTTCTGAACATGTTTTTTCATGTGCTATGGTGGGCAGTGTCGTTATGACAATCCCACAATTTTGTTGTCAATGACGTCGATGTGCTTGGCTGCAGGCTCCTTGGGCAATCCTGGCATGCGCATCATCTTGCCGGCTATGGCTACGATGAAGCGGGCACCGCGGTTGATGACGATGTCACTGATGGTAAAGTTGAAGTCTTTGGGACAGCCGTATTGTTTCGGGTCATCAGAGAAGGAGTATTGTGTCTTGGCTATGCAGACGGGAAATTCCCAGTAGTATTTGTCCGCCTGTATTTTCTCCAGCATGTTGAGTGCATGGTCGGTGTAGGTGATGGTACCGGCGTGATAAATTTTGTTTACGACGGCATCAATGCGCTCTTTGATGGTCTGTATGGGTTTCCCGTCCTTGAGAGCTGTAGTATAGATGGCATCCTGTCCTTCTTTGCAGGTAGGATGCTGCTCTATCTCCTCCACTACGGTGCGGGCAATGTCTATGGCACCTTCTCCTCCTTTGAGGAATCCGTTATTGATGACACATTTTACGCCGAGTTCTTTCTCGCAATGCTCTATGAGGCATTGTATTTCCTCGTCGGTGTCATTGGCGAAACGGTTGAAGGCTACAATAATGTTGCGTTTCCATTGACGGATGTTGTTGACGTGCTGGTCAAGGTTGGCAAACCCTTTTTTGAGACCTTCGATGTTGGGCTCTTTGATGTGTGCTTCTTCTACTCCGCCGTGCATTTTCAATCCGTTGCATGTAGCTACAAGGACTACAAGGTCCGGTAACCTGTGGAGCTGGCGACATTTGATGTCAAGGAATTTCTCGGCTCCGAGATCAGCACCGAATCCTGCCTCGGTAATAACATAGTCACTCAGTGAAAGACCCATTTTGGTTGCGAGGATGGAATTGCATCCGTGGGCTATGTTGGCAAATGGGCCACCGTGAATGATAACGGGGGTGTTCTCGGTTGTCTGTACGAGATTAGGTTGTAATGCGTCTTTGAGTAGGGCTACGATACTACCTGTAATTCCCAGTTCCTTGCAAAGAAATTCCGAGCCATCTTCGCGATACCCCAGCAGGATGTTGTCGATGCGGTTCCTGAGGTCTTCCTCGCTGGTTGAAAGACATAGAATGGCCATAATTTCAGAAGCAGGTGTGATATCAAATCCTGATAATGCTTGAAGGCCATTGGCAGTGCCGCCCAATCCTGTTTCAATGATGCGCAGATTGCGGTCGTTGACATCCATAACCCTGCGCCATAATATGGTTTTCAAAGGAGGAATTTCCTTGCGTCGCTGGTAGAAATAATTGTCCAGCATGGCTGAAATCATGTTGTTGGCCGAGGTGATGGCATGGAAGTCACCAGTAAAGTGAAGGTTGATCTTGTCCATAGGAAGAACCTGGGCATAGCCGCCACCGCAGGCACCGCCTTTCATGCCAAAGCAGGGGCCGAGGGAAGGTTCTCTCAAGACGGCCATAGCTTTCTTGCCAATCTTGTTCAGTCCGAGGGTAAGGCCGATGCTTACAGTGGTCTTGCCGATACCAGCCTTAGTGGCACTGATGGAGGTGACAAGAATGAGCCGGGATGATTTCATTTTCTCTTCCTGGATATATTTCAGGGGAATTTTGGCAATGTAATGACCATATGGTTCCAGATCTTGGCTCTTAATGTTTGCTTTGGCAGCGATTGTCTCAATGGATTCCAGATGGCTGCTGTTGGAAATCTCAATATCTGTTAGCATCATGTTTGATTTTTATAATGTAGTGTTGTCTTATTTATGACAAATTTACGCAAAAAGGCCTAAACATACACATCAATATATAAGAAAAACAGCATGTCCCTCAAAAAAAATAAGGATATGCTGTTTGTATATTTTTAACGAGGTGTCAATGACTGTTTTCAGCAATATTTCAATTGAAATAAAAAGCGCTGATATTCTTGCCCTGATGTTACTTGATGGCAGGAAATGTCTTTTTCTCCAAGATGTCTCTGAAGAGGGAGTGCATGCTTATGGTGTAGACAGTTGTAAAACGGACGCTGTTCTGGTGGCTGTTGTCAGGACTCGTGTGGTCATTTTATAATTTTCTTGCCATCTTTGATAAAGATACCTTTCAGCGGCTCCTGTGTCAGTATATGCCCATTCAAATCGTAGATGGATGAAGGTGCTGATACTCTGACATTGCTGATGCTGCTTGTATGTTGGTAGTTTATGTCAGTGAGCCAGCTTTGTATTAGTGAACTGCGTTCAGAACGATTGGAATTGTTGATCCAGAGATTCTTGTTGAAATAGTTGCCGTTCGGGACAAGCCGTTTGCAGTCGGTGACAACTTTGTTGATATTGCTATGGGCACTTGATACAATCAGACCGATGTTTTTGCCAGCCATCTGGCTTCCATAGTTGAACAGATAGGTCTGCATGATAGCAGCCATCTGGCTCCACCATAAAGGCGTAATAATGATGATGGTCTGATAGTCGCTTAACGTGATACTTACCGGGTCAATGGCAGGATAGCTGGCGGCATTGTTGGGAGCGGCATTGATAGCATTCAGCAACTGTGTACCCAGGGCATAGCCGTTGGCCTCGTACTTCAATGTTTTGTCAACAGGCTGGATTCTCAGCACATCAGCCGTTATCTGACTGGTCAGTGTGGTCATGATATCGTGGCAGTTGTTGGTGTAACTATAGTAAACAACTAATGTCTTGGCGGGTGCGACTGTGCTCAGCAGTGCGAGCATGGCACAAATGAAAAACATAGCTTTTCTTTCCATTTTTTCTGTATTATTTGTTTTTGCTTGCTTTTACCCATACAGGCTCTTCGTTCATGACGGGCTTGTTGACAGCCATTACGCCTGAGAGATGATGTGGAATGTAAAGTTCTTCCAGATAGCGGATATCGTTGGTTGTCAAGTGAAGGTCGAGCGACTTTACGGCGCCTTCAATATGGTGCAGTTTTGTTGCGCCGACAATAGGCGACTCTACCTTTGTCAGCAGCCATGCCAGCGATATTTGGGTCATCTCTACGCCGTAGTGGTCGGCCAATTCTACTATGCGCTTCACGATGAGGTTATCTTGCTCGGCAGTTGCATCATATTTGAAGTGCATGAATGAGTCTTCCGCTTGCCGTTTTGAGGTTTCGCCAGGGCGTTTGGCCAGTTTCCCGGAGGCTAATGCGCTATAAGGTGTCTGGGCGATATTGTCTTCTCGGCAGAGTAACTGCATTTCGCGTTCTTCTTCGCGCATGATCAAGTTGTAGTGGTTCTGCACGGATATGAATTTTGCCCAGCCGTTCTTTTCTGCCAGTGCGTTCATCTTGGCTACTTGGTAGGCATAGGCATTAGCAATGCCGATGTATCGGGTCTTACCGGTACGCACGGCCTCATTCATGCCATCCAGGATTTCTTCTGCCGGAGTTTTGTAGTCCCATATATGATATATGTAGAGGTCTACATAGTCCATGCCCAGATGTTGCAGGCTGCTGTCTATTGAGTTCAATACATGCTGGCGTCCATTGATGCCTTTCTGGATTTCTTCCTCTGTTCTTGGCAGGAACTTTGTGGCGACAACCACGTCCTCACGTCTGGCCATATTTCGTAAAGCCCGTCCTACGAATTGTTCCGAAGTACCCAGCTGGTAGGCGATTGCCGTATCAAAGAAATTTACGCCCAGCTCAAGTGAGCGATGGATAATCTCTCGTGTATGCTCCTCGTCTATTGTCCAGGAATGTTGTCCGATGCTTGCATCGCCGAACCCCATGCATCCCAGGCAGATGCGTGATACATGGAGATCAGAGTTTCCAAGTTTTACATATTTCATGTTATTGTCTTTGCTTTTTGAATATCTTTTTCATTGTTCCAGGGTCAAGCGGCTGCATGCTGGGAAGTTTCAGGCTCTTTACCATGTGCAGTGTTCCCTGTTTGTATTTTTGGAAGTGGGGTGTCTGAATATGATGTTGGTAGGCTTCCTGTGATGCGTATATCTCAAGGATGTGAATTTCGGTGGAATCCTCGGCACTCTGCATCGGGAAAAGGCAAATGACACCGGGCTCCTGCTCTACACTCACCTTGTCAACCTCGTTGGCAAACGTGAGATATTCCTTCAGATATTGCGGGTAGACCTTGATTTCGGCCAGGCGGACAATCAGACTCTCGTATGTTATGGGGCAGTTAAACTCCTCTTCTGTTACTTTTCGTAGTTGCACGGCGTGTTGTTTGTCAGGAATGATATCGCTGACGGTGATACACTCTGCATTGCTCCACGGGGTAGCACCGTTCCAATGATGTACACCTGGTGCTGTGGTTATTACGCTGCCTTTGTGAAGCAGTTGTTTGGGTTTGCCTTCTTCCTGATAGTAGGCTTCACCGTTCAGGACCATCAGCACTTGTGTGGCTTCGGGATGGTAATGCCATGAATTGCGGCTGCCCTTTTCGAAGAGAAAATTGGTGGTTATCTGTCGTTCGCTGCGGCTGAGTACCGCGACATGCACCATACCCGTGTTAAATTCAGCCGGGGCTTTGCCTTGCGTTGGGAAAATAGTCTTTTTCTGTGCAGGGGCTGATAAGGCCAGCAGTATAAGGAGAAAGAGCGTTTTTTTCATGAATGTCTGCTATTTGAATAGTTTTCTTGCGTTTTTGTATAGGATAGCCTCCTTGTAGGGGGCAAGGCCGGGTTCTGAGGTTAGATATTCTTTCATTCTGGCGAGGCTGGCCGTCAATGCCTGCGGAGCGGCATACGGATAGTCGGACCCATAGAGCAGATGGCTTTGCGTGGTAATGGTCAGCAACATCCGAATGACTTCTGGCGAGTGTGCTCCTGCCAAGTCATAATAGAGATTGTTGAGGTTGGCTTCCCAGTCTATTTTGCCTACCATTTTATGTGCTTGCATTACGGGGGCCAGAGACTTCATGCGGGGTATGGCTAATGGCAGATAGGCACCGCAGTGGGGGACAATCACCTTGATATCAGGATAGCGGGCAAGTAGGTTGCGCGATATCATGTTTATGACGGCTCGTGTCGTTTCTGAAAGATATTCCTGCATGGCGAGCGTTGTCTGTTGCATCACGGAGCGATTGACGGGCTCTGGCCGGTGGGGATGTAGGATCACGATGGCTTTGCGTTCATTCAGTACAGAAAAGAGTGTATCAAGTTCCGGTGCACCGAGGTATTGGCCACTGACATTTGTAGCCAACTTGATACCGTTGGCTTTGAGAGTGTCAAGTGCATAGACGGCTTCGTGGATGGCTGCTTTGACGTCGGGCAGGGGCAGGGCTGCGCAGAACATGAACCGTGTCGGATATTTTTGTTTCAGTTTTGCTGCCGCTTCGTTAGCCTGTCGGACGGTCTGGGCTGATGTAGGCTGTGGAGCTGCCAGTGTCAGTACTGATGTCTGTATGCCGGCCTCATCCATCCATTTCAGGTGTGTTTCGGCGTCGTATTTTGGCAGCGGAAATCCCTCGTCCATCATTCGTCCCTCCTTCTCAAGTGTTGTCAGGTATTCAGGTGTAATGATGTGGCTGTGTACGTCTGTCACGCCTTGGGCTGCAGATGTTGCGGCAAATGCCATGGCGATAATGGTTGCTTTCAGTCGTATCATTGGTTTTACTCCATGTTGTGTTTCAGACTGCTACGCCGGCATACTGCTGTTGCGGCCAATGTCTTGCAGACTTTTGCAAGCGATGTTGTCATGACGTCCTTGCAACCTAATCCCTGTCGGTATTCCCGGTTGTTTCTTGTTCCTCTGTTTGGGAGCGGTTGCCTGCACAAGTACATGGCGGCACGATTCAGGCTCATGCCAGCGCAGCAATCTTTTATCATGCTGTCAGCGGTTGGCCTTTATCCATTTCTTCAGTTCGTCCTTCGAAGCGCGGTTCAGCAGTCTCCCTTCTTTCCAATTCACGTTGGGATAAGCGGCTTTTAGGTCTTCACAGGCCTTTTTGATGCTGCTTCCGCCGGAGGTGGCAAAAGGTATGACGGTCTTGCCTTTGAAGTTGTATGTTTCCATGAAGGTGTTGATGATTGTCGGACAGGTATACCACCAGATAGGGAAACCGACATATATAACGCCATAGTCCTGCATGTTCTTGAGTTTGCCTGTTATGGCCGGGCGCGAGTGCTTGTCCTGCATCTCCACTGAGGAGCGGCTCTGCTTGTCTCGCCAGTCAAGGTCGGCATCCGTGTAGGCTTGTTCGGGTTTGATCTCATGCAGGTCGCCACCAGCCTCCACAGCCAATTGTTTGGCAACGCTCTTGGTCGTGCCCGATGCTGAGAAATAGGCGACCAATACTTTTTGTTTCATATTCGTTTCGGTTTTCTTTTGTGAACAGGCACTCAGACTGGTTGTCAGCAATGCCGTAAAAATGATAATAAACTTTTTCATGTCAATACTTTATTTTAGTGTTTCACCATATGCCTTTCCCATCTTCACACAGTCACCGATGATGTCGCCGGTGCGCAGATATTTGTAGGTGGGCATTTCAAACAGTACGGGCTTCAGCTTGGTATAGTCGGGTTTGCCCTTCTCGTCAAGTTTGTCCTCCTCGATATAGGTGTTGAGGATGGTGCAGATGTAGTTCTTGAAGCCGTCAATTTCATAGGTGTCGATAACCTCGCACTCCATCACCAGTGGCGATTGCTCAATAACGGGCATGCCTGCTTCGCCAAGGTGGTAGGGGAAGAGGGCCGACTTGTCGGTCTTGGCTCCGCTCACCGTTCCTGTATAGTCGGCTGCAGAGAGAAATGTCTCGTCAATGATGTTGATGGAAAGTTTGTCCTGTTCATCAATGGCCTTTACGCTGTGGTGCGACGAGTGCACGCTCAGCAACAGTTTCGAGTGACTGACGATACCGATGTGCGCTACTAACAGCCAGTTTACCTTTCCCCCTTCTCCGACAGTTCCTACAACTGTGGCTGGCGTGGGATAAAGAGCCAGTTTCTGTCCGATATTCTGTTTCATGCTGATGTTATTTAATGAATTTCTTTCCGCCCTGTATAACGATTCCTTTGTGGTTGGCAGATGTGCGGATACCATTTGGGGTATATGCAGGCGATAGTGGCTTTGGCGCATTGCTGTCTTTGCTGCGTACAGAGCGGATGCCTGTAGCATCAGAAGTGAGCGACAGGGTGACGGCGACGTTGCTGCTGCCTGCTTTCAGGAATGTGCGCAGCTCACTTTCCGACAGTCCGTCAATCTTGCCCAGGCGGGTGTACTCCCATGAGTTTGTGCCGTAGAACAGGCAGATGTAGCTGCCATTGTAGAGAATGACATCTCCCGGTTGTGCCGTTATTCGCTGGTTGCTTGTCGGCAGTGTGAAACCGAGCGATCCCCATATTTCAAATCCGCCGCTGGAGTTGAGCGTGATAGTGACAGCGCCATTCTGCAGTTTTGTCACGAGTTCTTGTGTTGCCTGGTTATTGGCAAGCGTCACGCTCTGAGTTTTTCCGTCTATGGTGATATACATTTTGTTTGCTGTCTGGGCATTAATTTCATTACTCTCTGTATTGCAGCACGCCGCGAAGGCAAAGGTGACTGCTGCAAGTATACATTTTCTGAATAGTGTTTGCTCCATGCTTGCTAATTGCTGAAAATGTGTCTTTTTGCTTATTCCATGCTGTGTTCCCAGCCGCCACGTGTGTCAATGCCTGTGGCATCGGCCAATTGTTCCAGACGGCTTACTTCCTCGGCCGTCAGCTGGATTGCTGCTGCCTCAGCGGCTTCTATGACATGGTGCTCTTTGGTGGCTCCGATGATGGGCAGTGTGCCTTTGGCTATGGCCCAGGCTATGCCGATTTGGGAGCACGATGCGCCGTACTTCCGGCCGATGGCTGTCATTTCATCAGTCAATGCCTCCAGTTGTGGCAATACGGGATTATACTTCTTGCCGCGGTCGCTTTCTGCGGGCAAAGGATTTTCCTTGTTGTATTTGCCTGAAAGTGCACCTTGTTCCAGTACCATGTATGCCCAGAATTCAATGCCGTTTTCCTTGCAATAGTCAAGCACGCCGCCTTTCTCGGAGGAGCGGTAGAGCAGTGAGAAGTGGTTTTGTACGGCGCTTACCTTGAATCCGCCTTTGCCGAGTATCTCGTTGGCTTGCTGGATTTCCTTGATATTGTGGTTTGATACGCCTATGCGCTTCACTTTGCCTGACTGCAACAGGGGAATCAGTTCAGGTGTCCAGCGCTTTACGTCCATCGGATTGTGGATCCAATAGATGTCTATATACTTGCAGCCCATCCGCTCTATCGAGGCGTCGGCCATCTTCTCTACCGAGTTTTCAAATACCTCGGCAATCTGCGGCGTGAATTTCGTTGAAATCTGTATGTCTTCGCGCTTCGTGTTCTTGGCCAGTGTCCCCAATATGTGCTCTGATTCACCCATGCCGTAGACGGTGGCTGTGTCCCACAGGTTCAGGCCTGCCTTCATTGCTGCCTCGAATACCGGTTTCAGGTTTTCTTCATCGGTCTTGCTTCCAAATACGGTGTCTCCGCCGAATGCTCCTGCGCCCCAGGCCCAGGTTCCTAATGCTATTTTGCTCATAAGTGTGTTTGATTGTTTATCTGTTAATACTGGATGCAAAGGTAGGATGTAATATCTCCATGTCGGTTAGACAATTTACTGACAAATCAACCTTTTTTACGGATTTAACACTTTTCTATGTCTTCTTGTTTGCGGAAAGATGTAATTTTACAATAGTTATGGAGAAAATACTCAGAGTTCGTCATGTTAACGACTATGCCCGTTATATCGGTGCTCCGGAACTGCATCCGCTTGTCTCGGTGATTCACTATGATGAGTTGGAGCATTGCCGTCACTCCCTCAACAACTATGATGTCTATGCTATGTTCATCGGCGACGAGGAACTGGAAGACCTGTCATACGGACAGTTGCAGTACAACTTGCATCGTCATGCCTTGATGTGTGTTGCTCCGGGGCAGATAGGCGGTAAGACCGACACAGGCGAGGAAATCCACACCAAGGGCTGGGCCTTGTTGTTTGATTCGGAGTTGTTGCGCCATACGGAACTGGGGCGGCGTATGTCCGGCTATACCTATTTTTCTTATAGTGTCAGTGAAGCCTTGCTGTTGACCGACGTGCAGCGGCAAACCATTGTCAGCCTGTTGGAACAAGTCAGGCAGGAACTGCTCTGCGGAGAGGATGCCCATACCCTTCGCATCGTTATTTCGCTGATAGAGCAGGTCCTGGAAGTTGTTGCCCGTTATTATGCCCTTCAGTTGTCGACAGCCGCTACTTCTGTAAACTCTGACCTGCTGCCGCGTTTTGAACACCTGCTTCGCCAGTATTATGAAAACAGTCTTCAGCGGCAGCATGGCGTGCCTACCGTCAAATATTGTGCCCGGCAGCTTTTCCTTTCTCCTAATTATTTCGGAGACCTTATCCGTGAGTTGACCAATGATTCGGCTACCTCCTATATACGCCGTTTCGTCATGCATCGTGCCCGGCAGCTCCTTGCAGGCGGGATGACTGTCACCGAAACGGCCGAGAGCCTGGGCTTCGGCTATCCTCAGCATTTTACCCGTATCTTTAAGAAACACTTTGGCATGACTCCATCCGAGTTTATCCGCCGATGAAGTGATGCAGGCGCCGGTCGGGCCACTTGCCTGCCGGGTGTTGACGGTTGCTTAATGCTTAAGCATCACTTTCCGTCCGTTCTGGATGTATATGCCGCCTTTTTGAGGGTGTGATGTCGGTCTGCCCTGCAGGTCGTACCACTCTCCCTGCCGTTG
>CACYCZ010000046.1 GCA_902773055.1 uncultured Bacteroidales bacterium | reverse complement strand
TATTGGCACATATATGTGTCAATGCTCAGATAGAAAGTAAAGACTGGTGTGGCAACATTGATGTTGAGTATTCATTTGGCCTTGCTGGTTATGCAAGCGATTATGGTTACATGTCAGCTGGTGTCGCAGCAAGTTATGGTTTACAAATTAATGGGCATTATTATGCTGGCGTTGGCATAAAACCGAATTATATTTTTGCAAGAGATGATTTTGATGGTTTTTTCTTGCCAATATATGGAGAATTTAAATATAAATCTTCAATAAATGATAGGCAATTTGGAGGATTTGGATTAGCAAGAGTAGGTTATAGTCCATTAGACAAACGAGGTATATATGCTCACATTGGAGGAGGTTTGAGCTATAAAAAGTGGGACTTTGGTCTTGGAGTGAGCTACCAGTTTGCTCAATTTAAAGAGAAGTATGACGATAGCGTTTCATATCTTGATTATAATATGGTATTTGCTACTCTATCGATAGGTTATAATTTTTAATTCTTAAGGGGTTTAGGCTGTTTGCGGCTTTTTGCGATGTGATGGTTTATGGGGGCATTTTTTGTGGGTCTCGATGGGGTTAATTGTTGGGGACGCCTATTACAGGGGCTGGCGCCTCTGCCTGTTCGCTGATGCCCTAAACGGGACTGGTAAGGTAGCGTCATTGCAACCACCGGTCTAAACAATGCCGAAATTCTCAAAATGTTGGGCGGGGGTGGCGGCACCGGTGGGTGGGGCCTAGGTCGAGTGTGCGGGGTAAGACAATAGATTGACGAGAAAATGGTGGGGAAACAATTTTTTTGTACAAATATACCACAATTAAAAATATTTGTGGTAACTTTGTACCGTTTTTCAAAGATTAAAAATGAAAGAACAGAATTCGTTTATATCCTCTGCTATCGTAAAGGAGCAGGGCAGAACAGCCTATTACAAGATGCTGCAGCGTGTACGCCAAGGAGAGCTCGTACAGGTGCGCCGTGGCGTATATGCCAATATCGATCAGCTCAGTGGGAACATGATTGACATTAACGCCATTGTTCCCGACGGCATTCTGTGCCTGTGGTCGGCATGGAGCGTCCACCAGCTCACCACCTCTATGCCACAAGCTTTTCATGTTGCCATCAAGCGAAATAGAAAGGTGAGAGTTCCATCCTTTTCAAAAGTTGTGGTGCATCATTACACAGAGTCGATACTCAATATGGGTGTAACCAATATGGATATTGATGGTTTTAACATCAGACTGTATGATGTGGAGCGATGTGTATGCGATGCAGTGAAGTTTCGTAATAAGGTGGGCATAGATGTCTGTTCTGAAATCATAAACAATTATCTAGAACGTCACAACAGAAATCTAAGCAAGTTGATGGATTATGCCCGACAGTTGAGGGTGGCAAACATTCTTGAACAATATCTACAAGTGAAACTATGAATAAAGGTCAGACAACTAATTACGGAAAGTCAATACGCGGCAAATTGCTGAACATTTCCAAAAAAGAGAATATATTCTATCAGACAATCCTTACACGCTATTTTCAAGAACGTTTGCTGTACAGGATATCCCAAACAAGATATCGCAGCAATTTTTATCTGAAAGGCGGTGCACTCATGTATGCTTACGAGAAGTTTGCAGCTCGCCCGACCTTGGACATAGATTTTCTTGGCCACAACATCAGCAATGAAGAGGAGTCAATTGTTGCAGCCTTTAAAGAGATATGCTCCGTACCCTACGAGGAGGACGGCATTGCTTTTGACATAGACCACATTACAGCACATATCATCACAGAGCTCAAGGATTATCATGGTATCCGTCTGAGCATACCTGTAAAGATGGACAGCATTTCACAGGTGTTGACAATGGACATCGGATTCGGTGATGTTGTCACGCCAGATCCCATTGATCTTGACTATCCTTTGCTTTTGGAGCATCTACCAGAAGTAAATATCTTGGCTTATTCGCTTGAAACGGTCATAGCAGAAAAGATGCATGCCATAGTCGACCTTGCAGACCAGAGTAGCCGCATGAAGGACTACTATGATTTGTATGGCATACTATCAAAAAGGAAATACAATAATGACATTCTTCAGGAAGCCATTGAGCGCACCTTTGAGAATAGACATACTTCGTATGATGCCAATACAATGCTCTTCCGCAAGGATTTTGCCAACAACCAACAGATGCAGACCAGATGGAACGCGTTCCTGCGCAAGATTACAAAAGATGAAGAACTGTCATTCCCGGTTGTTGTAACATACATACAGAATGTATTGAGGCCATATTGGGAGAATCTAGCACATGATTGACCTGCATACATATTATACTGCTCTACTATTTTTCTGTTTTGCTATTCTGGTTGGAGTATTTTTTGTACTTTTACGCAAAATTTAGAACTAACCACAATGAGACTATCAAGAATAATTGCCTGCGTGGCACTCGTGGCTCTGCTGGCCGGGTGCCGCAACAGCGCCTCCGACGGGCAGCAGGCGTCGTCAACATTCTATAACGCGGGCAACCG
>CACYCZ010000045.1 GCA_902773055.1 uncultured Bacteroidales bacterium | reverse complement strand
GGTGCAATAAGCCCTCATCTTAGGCGTGAAAACAGGATAAGGACGATTCACTCCTCTCTTGCTATTGAGAATAACACTCTGACGTTGGAACAGGTAACAGCCATCATAGATGGAAAGCGTGTGCTCGGCAATCCTAACGAAATCAAAGAGGTTCAGAATGCATATGCGGCATATGAATTGATGCTGCAACTCGACCCAGAATCAATCGATGACTTGCTTAAGGCACACGGACTGATGATGAAAGACCTGGTAAAGCAGTGTGGCAGATTCAGGACGGAGCCTGTAGGAGTATATGCTGGAGAAGTTTTGGTGCACATGGCTCCTCCAGCAAAGTTCGTTGCACCGGAAATAAAGAATCTGTTCGATTGGTATAAGTCATCACCGATGCATCCACTCGTGAAGAGTGCGGTATTCCATTATGAATTTGAGTTCATTCATCCGTTCATGGATGGTAACGGACGCATGGGCAGGATGTGGCACGGTCTTTTCCTAGGACAGTGGAAGGATGTATTCTTCTGGTTGCCAATCGAGGAGCTTATACAGTCCCGACAGCAAGAATATTATGATGCACTCGGTGTAGCGGATAATACCGCTGACTGCACACCATTCGTGACGCTTATGCTGGAAATCATCAGAGACAGCCTGAAAGAAGTGGAAGTAGTCGGTCAGACCGACCCAGTTAGCGACCCAGTTAAAAAACTCCTCATCACATTAGGCAATGAGGAGTTAGCCATATCGGAACTGATGAGGCGGATGGGATTGTCCCATAAACCGACATTCAGGAAGAATTATCTTAATCCAGCACTTGAAGCTGGGCTGATTGAGAGAACGATTCCCGATAAGCCCAACAGCCGGAATCAGAAATACAGAAAAACTTGATGTCACAAAATGTGATATCAATACTCCGAACTATGCCTGATCCGAACACCGTTCTCACGCAGTATCCGCCAGGCGGGATTTTCGCTAGGGGATTGTTCCCCTTACATTCCCAGTTCTTCGTTGACTAAAATGACTTCCATCTCGGAGGAGCCCATTGGGTACATCAGCACCAGCATGCCTCGGCACAGTCTGTCGGGGCTCTTGCAGTCAAAGCATTTTTCTTTGTATACACAAGGTGTTTTTCTCTCCATTGACTTTGCCCTCTTGGGAGCCGCTATGTTGCGGGCTCGCCATATGGCATCTTCAAGGGTATCGCAAAGCTTGTTGACTCCGATGACGAGATATACCTTATTGTGTCCGTAGAGTATAGAAGCCAGTCTGTTGCCGGTGTGATCGATGTTGACGATGGTGCCGTCCTCGGAAATACCGTTGGCCGAAGCGATGTAGCAGTCAGTGGACATCGCCTTTTTCAGCGCTTCCGCCGGATCCTGCCGCCAGTGCCAGACTGCATCGTTGTGCTTGGCCAGACTGTCGAAAAGTCCGATTTCCTCGGCTGTCTTCATGCCGCCGATGGCAACAGTTGTTCCATCGATTTGTTCGTTTAGATAAGCGGCCGCTTCTGCGCCGGTCTCAAAGAGGCTTACTTTATATCCTTTGTTTTCAAGGTTTTCTTTTGTCTTGGTTAATTCGGCCATGATTGTTTCCTCCTAATCAACAATTTTAGTATTTGTCACCACGATAATACTATGTTATACATTGTTGTGCAAATTATTGTTGACAATTATTGCAGGTCGCGTTATTATGCTAACCAAACGAAGAGAAAGGAGATTAATGCAATGAGAAATACTACAGTCAAATTCATGAATAACTGCTGTTGCTGTTGTTGTCAGACTGTAAAACCGAATAACAGGTAATTTCTTATGCATTATGATACCTATAAAATAAACTGACAAGTGCCGGCAAGGAAAGCAGGCAGCAAGAATATCGAAAACAAATGGAAGACGACAGGTACATAATGGTGCCTGTTTTTTTGTTTATCGTCTTCATGCAGCAACTGAAAACGGAGGAAATACAAATGAAAAATATAGCGAAAACAACATTGGAACTCATCGGAAACACACCACTTCTTGAAGCGTCAAGATATGCCAGGGCCGCCGGTGCGGAAGAGGCCAACATCTACGCAAAACTGGAGGGCCTGAATATTGCAGGTTCAACCAAGGATAGAGTTGGG
>CACYCZ010000044.1 GCA_902773055.1 uncultured Bacteroidales bacterium | reverse complement strand
TTCGCCAGTTCTCTATGATGGAATTGAGTATGGTAATTTAAGTCTTGAGTCGTTCCCAACTGAACAAAGAAGATTCATTATCGATGAGGAAGACGCTGGTGCAGAATACGTACAGGCATTTATAGACAATATTTCGTTTCCTAAGAGTTTGGAAGAATTGGAGTTCTTTATTGATGAAATGGGGGATTTCAGTTTAGAAAGACTATTGTCATCATCGGTCACGACGTGGACTGCTCCGCGTTGGGCGAAAATCGGCGATATCGTTTTCTTCATGCATGCAAAATATGCTCGGTCAACAATGACCCGCCTGAGAACACAGCTTAATAAGGAGAAGTATTTCTACTCTCCAAAGCGATTTAAGGAGTTGGCTTCATGGATTGAACGAGGCCTCAATTTACATTCGCAGTTTGGTGGAAGAATTGTTGCGGTTGGCCGGGTGAGCGGCCCACCTACTGCCGACTCTAGCCAGGATTCAGAAGAAAACATCTTCCACTGGAAATCGCGGGTATACGCTGAAATGGACCGAATTACTCGTCTAGAGCATCCGGTGCATATGGACGAGTTCAGTGAGTTCATAAGAATCTCTCGTGAAGGAGCTATCACTCCTGTCTTGGGTAATTCTTTTGAGCGGTTGAGGGAGCTTATTGAGCGAACCAATAGAATACCAAGGTATCTAAAAGAGAGTGTTTCTTCGCCGATCCCTTTGACAAAAATAACAGATGAGAACTGGATCTCGCTACCTGCGGAATATCGCAGAAGGTTTGTTTTAGAATCCCAATTTAGAAGCTATTATGTAGATCATCTGCTATTTGGAGTTAAAGACAAGAGAACTCGTCTTTACAGTGAATGTCGTTGTAAAAAGACAGGAATACCAGACTCTTTTGTTGACAATGTTATCATTGTCAACAAAAAGTATTTGCCTGTCGAAGTGAAACTCTCTGTCAGCAGCCAGTCTAATATACTTGGACAAGTTTGGAAGTATTCAAATGATGATACAATAATATGTGGAGATAAAAGCGTTTTGCCAGAGCAGATTTACACAAATAGGGTTCTTATTATCGATACTGACTACGTGTATATTTATGATGCGGATAACAATACCATATCACCGATTTTCACTCTAGATAATATGAACAATATGACGGGGATTCATGAATTAAGACGTATGATCTCGCACCATTTAAGTAATTAATAGGAAGTTAGATGAGCAGTAATTACGAAAAAATACAGAGTGGCATACAAACTGCGTTTATAGATTACACGCAAGCCTCGGGGCAGACTTATCGCCCGAAGCTTATTTCAAATGACTATAAAAAAGGGCGGAAAGTCATTTCGGCGATAGAGGAGGAGCTGCGCAATTTAGAATCTGGGGACTCTTTTGCAATTAGTGTTGCGTTTATCACAGATAACGGATTGGAGTATTTCCTCCAAGCATTTAAAGAATTAGAAGAGAAGGGCGTTAGAGGCCGTGTATTAACAACCGATTATCTAACATTTAGCTCTCCAAGTGCATTAAAGAAGCTAAACACATTAAGCAATATTGAAGTGAAAATGTATCGGGTAGGGGAAGGTCCGGGGTTCCACACCAAAGGGTACATTTTTAGAAAAGGTGAGCTGGTTGACATTATTGTTGGCAGTTCCAATATGACTGCAGCTGCATTAACAAAGAATGCGGAGTGGAATACGAAAGTTGTATCCACAATAAACGGCGAATTTGCTCGAGAAACTCTGATTGAGTTCAACTACTACTGGAACCAAGCTGACAGTATTGATGAGTGGATTGAGGCATATGAGAAAGCCTATCGCAAACAGAAGCAGATTGCTTCTCAGAATCAAGTTGTAAGTTATGAAGTAGCTACGCTTCGTCCAAACGACATGCAGGTTGCTTTTACTGTTAACTTGAATAAAAGTTTAGAGGATGGAGAAGATCGGGCCTTGCTTATATCCGCGACTGGCACGGGGAAAACGTATGCATCTGCATTCGCTCTTCGAGATGTCGAGGCGGTTGATTTTAAAAGGATCCTGTTTGTTGTTCATCGCGAGCAGATTGCTAGACAGGCGATGAAGAGTTATCAAAAGATTTTTGGTGGTGATAAGACGTATGGCATCCTGTCTGGTAATAATCATGACACAACAAGTGATCTGATATTTGCTACGGTACAAACTCTCTATAAAGATTATGTTCTACATCAGTTTGCACCGGATGCGTTTGATGCAATCGTATTGGATGAAGTGCATCGTGCAGGCGCGATGATGCATCAAAAGATCATTGACTACTTCAAACCAAAGTTATATTTAGGTATGACAGCTAGCCCAGAAAGAACAGATGGGTATGATATTTACGCGTTATTTAATCATAATATCGCTTGTGAAATAAGATTGCAGCAGGCACTGGAGGGCGATTATCTTTGCCCCTTCCATTATTTTGGCATCTCGGATTTTGAAGTGAATGGGGTTACTATTGATGACAAATCGGATTTTAATGCATTGGTGTTAGATGCTCGTGTCAATCACATAATAGATAAGATATCGTATTATGGATTCAGTGGGGATCGAGTGAAAGGGTTAATCTTTTGTAGCAGGAAGGACGAAGCGAAAGCCCTGTCAGATAAATTTAATGATAGAGGATATCGGACAGTTAGTCTTTCTGGCGAAACATCCCAAGAAGAACGGCAAAAG
>CACYCZ010000043.1 GCA_902773055.1 uncultured Bacteroidales bacterium | reverse complement strand
TATCTGAAATTTATATCTGTCTAGCTTCATGTTCAAATTCTCCCGGTGTTAATCGTAAAATTATCAAGATAATCACGGTATAGATGATAGGTCGTTTTTACATTCAATTCATTGGCAATCTCATGGTATTCAGGCTCATAATCGGTTATGATATAAGCTACATCAATACCTTTTGTAATTTCATTCCTAAATTCAAAGGCATATTTGGTGTTTACCAAAACGGCAAATTTGTTTTCAGGGTAAATCATGAACTTGTCATTTACATTTCCACTAGGACATTTCCCATAGGCACCAGCTTTCATCCATAGTACAGGAATCAATTTTTCAAGCTGTGTACCGAGGGCAACAGTTTTTTTATCAAGAAAACCTAATTTGAAGAAATTGGCATTTGCCTTGAATCCATCAGCCATAGGAAGGTCGCTGCCTAAGTAGTTACCATTTAATGGCTGACCATTGATGTCGTGTCCCTTGATGCTGCATACAGTGCGAGGCCATGTAACATAACGGGCAATACCCAGTTTGTTCCATTCTTCGTCACCAGGCTTATAACCGTCCTTTACAAGTTTCTTAGATTCATTATCTGATAACTCATTATTAGTTACCATAATGCAACGACGATGACCGCCATCATCGGCATTAAGGAGATTGACAGCATGAAGCGTGGTGCCACTGCCTGCAAAAAAATCAACAATTAAAGAATTTTGTTGTGTAGTCTTATTTAATAAATATTTTATCAGCTGTAATGGTTTAGGATAAGGAAATGCCTTAGATTGAAATATGGCACTTAAATCATTATTTCCATTAGTGGTATAAAATTCCTTTTCATCTAATAATGTCGGCATTGTACTAGCATCTGTTTTGTAATTTCGTATTTTTAATGTAGGTATATCAGAATTAGGATATTCTCTCTCACTATGCAATTCACCTGATTCTATCTTAGAAATTATACCTTCGGAAAGATATTGTATTGTAAATTTGTTTTTATTCTTTTTATTTGTAACAGGAGTTACTTTGATATAGCCTTTTTCCCAGTCACTTTTTAATCTTGTTGGAATAAGACGCCATACACATTGTTCACCTTTTTTAGTAATAGGCCATACTGCACTTGTTCCTTTTGGTGCTTCAGAATAGTCATATTCAAAATCAGTTTTATCACCTGTATATAATCCTTCTTCTATTCTTTCGGCCAAAGACTTTCCACAGCCAATAATAATTCCATCATCATTAACGAATATAGGATATGCTTGATTTGGTCTTTGTACTTTGTTAAATGTAGCTAAATTCATACCATGAAAGGGAGTTGAATATGTCGTTTTCTCACTAGCAATTGAATTTGGCGAAAATCCATCACCAGTTATAAAAACTACATATTCATTTGTAAAATTAAAACCTGCCTTAGGTTTTCCCCCTGAAGTCTTAACTACTGAAAATACAACTTGTCTTTCTGGAAAAATTTCCTTGCATAGGAGCATAAGTCTATTTAATTCTTGATAACCAATGCTTATCATAATTACACCAGAATTACTGATAAGTTTTTTTGATAACATTAGTCTGCGTTTTATAAATGATAGCCATTTGCTATGATAAAAAGTATCATTGGAATCAACATACTCATCATTATATTTCCACTCTTTCGCTCCAGTATTATACGGTGGATCAATATAAATACAATCTACTTTTCCGTGATATAAATAATCTAACAACTGCAAGGCATGGTAATTATCTGCTTCAATCAGCGTGTGCCAAAGGCCGCTATCCGGCGCATTTTCCACACTGTCAAGCGGTTCAAGATATGGATATATAGGCTCACCAAACTCTGCAACGCTAACCAATTCTGCTAAAGAAATAGATTTCTGTTCCTTTGAGGATTTAGACAGGCAAACTGCCCTGTCACCGTCAATTTCCAGTACTTGATACAAGTCCTTGGTGTTACTGTTGCGAGCAACTATACTCCCACGCTTCACAGGTACTTCATAGAGCAGCGTTATTTCCGGCAAATGTTCCTCAAAGACAAGACCAAACTTCTTCTGCTTTACCATGCGCTGCACTTCTGCCGCAATGCGCTCCCGCAGTACGGGATTATCTATCTGCTCTATTAACTCATCTATTGCTGCCATAGCTTCCTCCAATTTTTGCACTCTTTACTAAATGTGCGGGCTTATCCTTGATGTGGATGCCCGAACTTTTCAGCCATTTATATACTGTTGGCCGGGAACATCCGCATATTCTGACTAATTCGCTGACCGTGGAAATTTCCCTGCATTTGTATTTTGTAACAAGCTCCTGCCAATCTGCGGGCTTCTTGGCCTCTCTGCGCCCCCGGTACTTCCCCTGTGCTTTGGCCAGAGCTATCCCTTCCCGCTGCCGTTCCAGCATGATCTTCCGCTCAAAGGTAGCAATAGCCGCAAACATGGTCATTGCCAACTCGCCCGCAGGTGTTGATGTATCGAAGCTCTCCTTCAATGATATGACCTGCACCTGCTTTTCCTTTAGCTGTTGC
>CACYCZ010000042.1 GCA_902773055.1 uncultured Bacteroidales bacterium | reverse complement strand
CGAGTGGATTCAGGAGCCTCCACGCGATAAGGATAAGCCATTCCTGATGCCAGTTGAGGACGTATTCTCAATCACTGGTCGTGGTACTGTTGCTACTGGTCGTATCGAGACAGGTGTTGTTAAGGTAGGTGATGAAGTTCAGATCCTTGGTCTTGGTGAGGATAAGAAGTCAGTTGTAACTGGTGTTGAGATGTTCCGTAAGCTTCTTGACGAAGGTGAGGCTGGTGATAACGTTGGTTTGTTGCTCCGTGGTATTGAAAAGACTGAGGTTAAGCGTGGTATGGTTATCACACACCCAGGAGTTATCACTCCACACAAGGGCTTCAAGGCTACAATCTACGTATTGAAGAAGGAAGAGGGTGGTCGTCACACTCCATTCAAGAATAAGTATCGTCCTCAGTTCTATCTCCGTACAATGGACTGTACTGGTGAAATCTCTCTGCCTGCAGGTGTTGATATGGTAATGCCTGGTGATAACGTTGAGATTAATGTAGAATTGATATACAATGTAGCCTTGAACGTAGGTCTTCGCTTCGCTATCCGTGAAGGTGGACGTACTGTAGGTTCTGGTCAGATTACAGAAATCTTAGACTAAACAATTATAAAGACTTCCTGAATAGGGGAGTCTTTTACGGGATTAGCTCAGTTGGTAGAGCACTGGTCTCCAAAACCAGGTGTCGGGCGTTCGAGTCGCTCATCCCGTGCAAAATCGAATTGTGATGAAAAAAATAATTAGATATTGTAAAGATTCTTGGGAAGAATTAGTGCATAAGACTACTTGGCCTACTCGTCAAGAACTTACTCACAGCGCATTGGTCGTTTTAGTTGCTTCCGTGATCATTGCGATTGTTGTGTTTGCGATGGATAAGGTCTTCCAGTTTGTTATGACGTCGATTTATCCAAGCTAATTTGCGAAAAAGAATGGCTGACAATGGTATAACAACTCCAAAGTGGTATGTTCTTCGGGCAATTAGTGGTAAGGAAGCTAAAGTGAAAGAATATATTGATGCTGAAATAGCAAATAAGTCACTGGCTCCTTATGTTTCTCAAGTACTGATACCAACGGAGAAAACGTTTCAGGTTCGTAACGGCAAACGTGTCGTGAAAGAGCGTAATTGCTTGCCAGGCTATGTACTAGTACAGGCCGTTATGGTGGGTGATATGGCTTTTAAACTGAGAAATACTCCTAATGTGGTAGGTATTCTTGGTGGAATGGATAATCCGGCTCCATTACAAGAGTCAGAAGTCAACAGACTTGTCGGCAGAGTCGAGGAAATAGAGGAAGAAGGCATAGAAATGCTGGAACCCTATATCGTAGGTGAAGCCGTCAAAGTGACAGAAGGACCATTCAGAGGTTTCTCTGGCGTTATAGATGCTGTAAATAACGAAAAGAAAAAGCTTACTGTGATGGTGAAGGTCTTTGGGCGTAATACCCCTTTGGTCTTGGGTTTTATGCAAGTAGAAAAGGAATAGGGTAATGTTACGGTACACTGTTCCGATATCTAAAATTTAATAATAATAACAAAATGGCTAAAGAAGTTGCTGGAATAATCAAATTACAGATTAAAGGTGGAGCTGCAAATCCTTCACCTCCCGTTGGTCCTGCATTAGGTTCAAAGGGTCTGAATATTATGGATTTCTGCAAACAGTTTAATGCCCTGACACAATCAAAATCAGGTAAAGTACTGCCTGTAGTAATAACTTACTACTCAGATAAAAGTTTTTCTTTTGTCGTAAAGACTTCGCCTGTTGCTGTTCAATTGAAAGAAGCAGCTAAGATTCAGAGTGGTTCGGCTGAGCCTAACAGAAACAAAGTGGCATCTGTCACTTGGGATCAAGTGAAGGCAATAGCTGAAGATAAAATGCCTGATTTGAACTGCTTTACAATCGAAAGTGCTATGAGACTTGTAGCTGGCACAGCTAGAAGTATGGGTATTACTGTAAAGGGAGAGTTTCCCGCCAATAATTAATCTTCAAAACTATGAGTAAACTTACAAAAAATCAAAAGTTGACTTCAGAGAAGATTGAAGCAGGAAAGGCTTATACCTTAAACGAGGCTGCTGCGTTGTTGAAAGAAATTACAACAACAAAGTTTGATGCTTCAGTTGATATGGATGTGCGCTTGGGTGTAGATCCACGTAAAGCCAACCAAATGGTTCGTGGCGTAGTTGCTTTGCCTAATGGAACAGGTAAAGTCGTACGTGTCTTGGTTCTTTGTACTCCAGATAAGGAAGCCGAAGCAAAAGAGGCAGGTGCAGATTACGTAGGTCTTGACGAGTATATCGAAAAGATTAAAGGTGGATGGACAGATATCGATGTAGTGATTACAATGCCATCGGTAATGGGTAAAGTAGGTCCTTTGGGTAGAGTGTTAGGCCCACGAGGATTGATGCCAAACCCCAAAAGCGGTACTGTAACAATGGATGTCGCTAAAGCTGTTAGTGATGTGAAAAGTGGTAAGATAGATTTTAAAGTTGATAAAACTGGTATCGTTCATGCTTCAGTTGGAAGGATGTCGTTTACGCCAGAGCAGATTGTAGGTAATGCACGCGCATTCCTTACTACAATTATCAAATTGAAACCTGCTGCCGCCAAAGGAACTTATCTTAAGAGTGTCTATATCTCTTCTACAATGAGTAGAGGTATCAAAATTGATACCAAGGCTTTGGATGATGCAATAAAATAATTTGAAATCATGAAAAAAGAAGATAAAGGCATAATTATAGAAAAACTTGGTGCTCTTTTGAAAGAGTATCCTCACTTCTATTTAGTTGACTCAACTGGTCTTAATGCAAAGCAGACAGGTGATGTAAGAAGGATGTGCTTTAAGAATGAAATCAAAATGGTAACAGTGAAAAATACATTGTTAAAGAAAGCATTGGAGAATACCGATGTTGATTTTACTCCATTATTTGATTCTTTAAAAGGTACTACATCTGTATTATTTACCCAAAAAGCTAATGTACCAGGTCGTTTAATCAAAGATAACAGCAAATTTATTCTGAAAGGTTTTAAGGGGGCTTATGCCGAAGGTGGATTCTATGATGCTTCGCAGTTGGCTGAATGTGCTGCCCTGAAGAGCAAGGAGGAACTTATTGCAGATGTTGTTGCTTTGCTTCAATCTCCAATCAAGAATGTTGTATCTGCCCTTCAATCAAGTGGAAACAATATTCATGGTGTATTAAAAACTTTGGCAGAACGTCCAGAGTAATCAATTTTTAAAATAACAATTTAAATTATAATAAAATGGCAGACATAAAAGCTATTGCTGAAGAATTAGTTAATTTGACAGTTAAAGATGTTAATGAACTCGTCAATGTTTTGAAAGAAGAATATGGTATCGAGCCTGCTGCTGCAGCTGTTGCTGTCGCTGCTGGTCCTGCTGCTGGCGCTGCTGATGGTGGTGCTGCTGAGGAAAAGACAGAATTTGATGTTATCCTCAAGGATGCAGGTGCTGCCAAACTTCAAGTTGTTAAAGCCGTTAAGGAAGCATGTGGTCTTGGCTTGAAAGAAGCTAAAGATTTAGTTGATGCTGCTCCTAAGGCTGTTAAGGAGAAGGTATCCAAAGATGATGCTGAGGCCTTGAAGAAAGCTATTGAAGCTGCAGGTGCAACTGTAGAGATTAAGTAAATTTGCTTTAACTATAAACAAGTTAAGGATCCTCTGGTAGGGGGTTCTTAACTTTTTTGTGTCTATAAATTTTAACTATATAAAAACAATGTCACAAGTAATTAACGGTAGGGTCAATTTCACATCGGTAAAAAATCCTCTTCCTTATCCTGATTTTTTGGATGTGCAATTGAAGTCTTTTCGTGAGTTTCTTCAGTTGGATACACCTCCCGAACTGAGAAAAGGCAATGGTCTTTATAAGGTATTCAGTGAAAATTTCCCGATTACTGATACACGGAATAACTTTGTTCTAGAATTCTTGGATTATTATATTGATCCGCCACGTTATACAATAGAGGAATGTCTGGTAAAAGGATTAACTTATAGTGCTTATTTGAAGGCTAAGTTAAAACTGTATTGTACAGATCCTGATCATGAGGACTTTTCTACTCAAGTTCAAGATGTATATTTGGGCCAGATTCCTTATATGACACATAGTGGGACTTTTATCATCAATGGTGCAGAACGTGTCGTAGTTTCTCAGTTGCATCGTTCCCCTGGTGTGTTCTTCGGTTCTTCTGTGCATGCAAATGGAACTCAATTGTATTCAGCACGTGTAATTCCTTTCAAGGGATCTTGGATAGAATTTGCAACAGACATCAATAATGTGATGTATGCATATATAGATCGTAAGAAAAAATTACCTGTGACTACCTTGCTTCGTGCTATTGGATTTGAAAGCGATAAGGATATTTTGGAAATATTCAATCTTGCCGAAGAAATAAAAGTGTCTAAATCCACTTTGGATAAAATTATAAAAGATGCTGCCAAAGATACAACTCATCAAACAAAGAAGGGAGAAGTTTATCGCCGTAAATTAGCAGGTCGTGTACTTAAAAGTTGGACAGAAGATTTTGTAGATGAAGATACCGGCGAGATTGTTTCTATTGAACGTAATGAAGTATATTTAGACCGTGAAACGGAGTTGGATGAGGAAGCTGCTCAAAAAATTTTAGAGAGTGGTGCAAAAAAGATATTACTTCAAAATGAGAATGCAAACTTAAAAGAGTTTGAAGTAATATTTAATACACTTCAAAAAGATTCATGTAATTCCGAAAAAGAAGCGATTTTATACATATATCGTCAGTTGCGTAATGCTGATCCTGCAGATGATGCCAGTGCTCGTGAAACGATTAACAGCTTATTCTTTTCTGATCGTCGTTATGATTTGGGTGATGTCGGGCGTTATCGGATAAATAAAAAATTAGGTCTTAAGACCGATCCTGAAGTCAGAGTATTGACTAAGGAAGATATTATAGAGATAATTAAGTATTTGATTAAATTAGTTAATTCCAAAGCTGCTGTAGATGATATAGATCATTTAAGTAATCGTCGTGTTCGTACAGTTGGTGAGCAGTTGAGTAATCAATTTGCAGTGGGATTAGCTCGTATGGCTAGAACAATTCGGGAACGTATGAATGTACGTGATAACGAGGTGTTCACTCCGACAGATTTGATTAATGCCAAGACGGTGTCTTCGGTTATAAATTCTTTCTTTGGTGCCAATCCTTTGAGCCAGTTTATGGACCAAACTAATCCATTGGCAGAGGTTACTCATAAGCGTAGACTTTCTGCATTAGGTCCTGGTGGTTTGACACGTGAGCGTGCAGGTTTTGAAGTACGAGATGTGCATTATACGCATTATGGTCGCCTGTGTCCTATTGAATCTCCGGAAGGTCCTAATATTGGTTTGATTTCATCTTTATGTGTATATGCCAAGATAAGTTCTTTAGGTTTTATAAATACTCCTTATCGATTGGTTAAAGATTCAAAGGTAGACATTAATAATGACGATGTCGTATATCTTGCAGCAGAGGAAGAAACAAATAAAATCATTGCTCAAGGAAATGCGCCTTTGAATGATGATGGTACTTTTATTCGTAAGACAGTAAAATGCCGTCAGGATGCTGATTATCCTGTGGTTACACCTGACAAGGTGGAACTTATGGATGTCGCTCCGCAGCAGATTGCTTCAATTGCTGCAGCCCTGATCCCCTTCTTGGAGCATGATGATGCTCACCGTGCTTTGATGGGATCTAACATGATGCGTCAGGCAGTTCCACTGATAACTTGTGAAGTACCTATTGTCGGTACAGGTATTGAAAAACAATTGTGCGAAGATTCCCGTACGATGATTGTAGCGGAAAAGGATGGTCTTGTGGAGTATGTAGATGCTTCCAAGATAGTTATTCGTTATGATCGTACAGAGGAAGAAGAATATGTTAGTTTTGATGATGCTGTAAAAGAATACCAACTTCCCAAGTTCCGCCGTACAAATCAGAGTATGACTATAGACTTACGTCCTTTGTGTGTTAAAGGACAGCGCGTAAAGGCTGGTGATATCCTGACAGAAGGCTATGCTACTTCTAACGGTGAATTGGCTTTAGGCCGGAACCTCTTGGTCGCTTACATGCCTTGGAAAGGGTATAATTATGAGGATGCCATTGTTATCAATGAAAGAATGGTAAGAGAAGATATTTTAACTTCTGTTCATGTTGATGAGTTCTCATTAGCTGTTCGTGAAACAAAGCGTGGAATGGAGGAATTGACTGCTGATATTCCCAATGTGAGCGAGGATGCAACAAAGAATCTTGATGAAAATGGTATTGTTCGTATAGGAACTCGAATAGTTCCTGGTGATATTCTTATTGGTAAAATCACTCCAAAAGGTGAGAGCGATCCATCTCCTGAAGAGAAATTGTTGCGTGCCATCTTTGGTGATCGTGCAGGCGATGTTAAGGATGCCTCAATGAAGGCGACTCCTTCTCTCTCTGGTGTTGTGATTGGCAAGTGCCTATTCTCTAAGGCTGTCAAAACCCGCTCATCTCGTGCTGCGGATAAAGTGACTTTACAGAAAATTCAGGAAGAGTTTGACGAAAATGTTGAAAAACTGAAAGATGTTCTGATTGATAAACTCATGGCTCTGACAAAGGATAAGACGTCAGCTGGAGTTAAAAATAATTTAGGAGAAATTGCTATTGCAAAGGGAGCCAAGTTTACAAAGGCTATGCTAAGGAATTTGGACTTCTCTTCTGTTCAGTTGAGTAAATGGACAGGTTCTCCTCATAAAAATGAATTGATATCTGCTCTGATTATAAATTATCTGAAGAAGTATAATGAGTATGATGCAGCTCTAAAGCGTAAGAACTATGCAATAACTATAGGTGACGATCTGCCTTCAGGTGTTGTTCAGATGGCCAAGGTATATATTGCTAAGAAGCGTAAAATAGGAGTTGGTGATAAAATGGCCGGACGTCATGGAAATAAAGGTATTGTTTCAAAGATTGTTCGTACAGAGGACATGCCGTTCTTAGAAGATGGTACACCTGTTGATATTGTATTGAATCCACTTGGTGTGCCTTCCCGTATGAATCTGGGCCAGATTTTTGAGGCGGTTTTGGGTTATGCGGGTTATAAGTTAGGAACGAAGTTCGCAACACCTATTTTTGATGGTGCATCATTGGATGATCTGGAACAGTGGACCGAAAAAGCTGGTCTCCCCCATCTGGGTCTGACTCAATTGTATGATGGTGCTACAGGTGAACCATTTGACCAGAAAGCGACGGTAGGTGTTACCTATATGCTGAAATTAGGCCACATGGTGGAAGATAAGATGCATGCTCGTTCAATTGGCCCATATTCGTTGATTACTCAGCAACCTCTTGGTGGTAAAGCACAGTTCGGAGGTCAGCGTTTTGGAGAAATGGAGGTATGGGCTCTTGAAGCATTTGGAGCTTCTCACGTCCTACAGGAAATGTTGACAATCAAGTCTGACGATGTTGTTGGCCGTGCAAAAGCCTATGAAGCTATCGTCAAAGGTGATCCTCTTCCTACTCCAGGAATCCCTGAGTCGTTGAATGTCCTTCTTCATGAATTGAAGGGATTAGGTTTAAATATTAGATTAGAATAACTCTTTACAATAATAAATAAAATGGCATTTAAGAAAGAAACAAAGTTAAAGAGTTCGTTTACTAAGGTTGCGATAGGATTAGCTTCACCAGAGGATATCCTTAAGGAATCGAAAGGCGAAGTGCTGAAACCAGAAACGATTAACTACCGTACATATAAGCCTGAACGTGATGGCTTGTTCTGTGAGCGCATCTTTGGTCCTACAAAGGATTATGAATGTAATTGTGGTAAATATAAGCGTATACGTTACAAAGGAATTGTTTGTGACCGTTGCGGTGTGGAGGTAACAGAGAAGAAAGTACGTCGTGAACGCAGTGGACACATAACTTTAGTGGTTCCAATTGTTCATATTTGGTATTTCCGCACGCTTCCTAATAAGATAGGTTATCTATTGGGCCTTCCTACAAAGAAATTGGATGCTGTTATCTATTATGAACGCTATATTGTCCTCCAAGAAGGATGTCTAGCTGGTAAAGAGGTTCTTGATGGTCGTGAGATACATAAAAATGATCTTTTGACCGAAGAAGAATATTATAGCATTTTAGACCAGCTACCTAAAGAAAATCAGTATTTAGAGGATACAGATCCAGAAAAATTTGTTGCTAAAATGGGAGGTGAGGCTGTTTATGAGTTGTTGAAAGATTTAGATCTGGATGCGCTTTCTTATGAGTTGCGTGATAGAGCTCATAATGATACATCTCAACAGCGAAAAACTGAAGCCTTGAAGCGTTTACAGGTTGTTGAGGCTTTCCGTTCCAGCAAGAATGTCAACAGGCCGGAATGGATGGTTCTTAAAATCATTCCTGTGACTCCTCCAGATTTGCGTCCGTTGGTTCCATTGGATGGTGGCCGTTTTGCAACTTCGGATTTGAACGATTTATATCGCAGGGTTTTAATCCGCAATAATCGTCTGAAGAGGTTGATTGATATAAAGGCTCCTGAAGTTATTTTGCGTAATGAAAAGCGTATGCTTCAAGAGGCTGTTGACAGTTTATTTGATAATTCGCGTAAGAGTAGTTCTGTCCGTTCAGAGTCTAATAGACCGCTGAAGTCTTTATCTGATGCTTTAAAAGGCAAGCAGGGACGTTTCCGCCAGAATCTTTTGGGTAAGCGTGTAGACTATTCTGCCCGTTCTGTTATTGTGGTAGGTCCAGAGTTGAAGATGGGTGAATGCGGTTTACCGAAGTTAATGGCAGCAGAATTATATAAACCTTTTGTAATTCGTAGGTTGATAGAACGCGGTATTGTTAAAACTGTAAAAAGTGCCAAGAGGATAATAGATCGTCGTGATCCTATTATATGGGATATCTTGGAGTATGTTATGCGTGGTCACCCTGTTTTGTTGAATCGCGCTCCAACGCTTCACCGCTTGGGTATTCAGGCTTTTCAACCGAAAATGATAGAGGGTAAGGCTATCCAGTTGCACCCATTGGCATGTACTCCGTTCAATGCCGACTTTGATGGTGACCAGATGGCTGTTCACTTGCCTTTAAGTAATGAGGCTATTGTAGAAGCACAGATTCTGATGCTTCAGAGCCACAATATTCTTAATCCTGCCAATGGTGCTCCTGTGTCAGTTCCTTCTCAGGATATGGTATTGGGTTTGTATTACATTACCAAATTCCGCCCAGGTGCTAAGGGTGAAGGTTTGACTTTCTATGGACCTGAAGAAGCAATTATTGCTTACAATGAGAAGAAAGTTGATATCCATGCCATTGTCAAAGTGATGGTGAAAGATTTGGATGAAGAAGGCAACCCGATAGAACATTTGGTAGAGACATCTGTAGGACGTGTGATTGTCAATGAGATCACCCCCGATGAGATGGGCTATGTTAATACTGTTATTTCCAAGAAGTCTCTTCGCGATATCATTACCAAGTGTATAAAACTTGTTGGTATGGCTCGTGCGTGCGATTTCCTTGACGGAATAAAGAATTTGGGCTACAAGATGTCTTATGAGGGTGGTTTGTCCTTTAATTTGGATGATATCATTATTCCGAAGGAGAAGGCCGAAATTGTCCAAAGAGGTCATGACGAAGTAGACCAGATAATCTCTAACTATAATATGGGCTTTATTACTGACAACGAACGCTATAATCAGGTAATTGATACCTGGACCCATGTAAATGCAGAGTTGAAGCGTCAGGTGATGAAGCAGATGACGGAATCCGATCAAGGTTTTAATTCTGTGTTTATGATGCTTGACTCAGGAGCTCGTGGTTCTGGTGATCAGATTGCCCAGCTTGCTGGTATGCGTGGTTTGATGGCTAAGCCGCAGAAAGCTGGAGGTGAAGGTCAGACAATTATTGAGAATCCTATTCTTTCTAATTTTAAGGAAGGAATGTCCGTCCTGGAGTATTTTATCTCTACTCACGGTGCTCGTAAGGGTCTTGCTGATACGGCTCTAAAGACAGCGGATGCAGGTTATCTGACTCGTCGTCTTGTAGATGTTGCCCACGATGTTATTATTAATGAAGAGGATTGCGGTACTCTGCGTGGTTTGGAATGTCGTGCCTTGAAGGATGGTGATGAAATCATTTCTTCTTTGGGTGAGCGTATTCTGGGCCGTGTTTCGGTACACGATGTAATAGATCCGCTTACGGGCAATGTTCTTGTTGCAGCTGGCGAGGAGATAACGGAGTCGATAGCAGCCGCTATAGAAGCTTCTCCTATTGAAAGTGTAGAAATACGTTCAGTGCTGACATGTGAAAGCAAACATGGTGTCTGCATGAAATGTTATGGCCGTAACCTTGCTACTCATAAGATGGTCCAGAAGGGCGAAGCTGTTGGCGTTATTGCAGCCCAGTCAATTGGTGAACCTGGTACGCAGTTGACTCTACGTACTTTCCATGCTGGTGGTGTTGCTGGTAATGCTGCTGCCAATGCGACAATTGTTGCTCACCATAAGACTAAACTTAAGTTTGATGAATTGCGTGTCATTGATGCCGCAGAGGATGACGGTAGTCCTGTACAGGTTGTAACAGGCCATTTGGTGAGTGTCAGTCAGATAGATATCAATACTAATATAACATTATCCGTACAGGATGTACCTTATGGCTCTAAACTGTATGTTCATGATGGTGATGTAGTCGAGGCTGGCACAGTTATAGCCAAATGGGACCCGTTCAACAACGTTATTGTTACAGCTCATTCTGGTAAGACCCGCTTTAAGAACGTTATAGAAGGCGTTACATATAAGTTGGAGGAGGATGAAGCAACCGGTATGCGTGAGTTGATAGTTATAGAGGCAAAAGACCATAAGATGTCTCCAGACTGCGAAATTTTAGATGAAAAGGGTAATGTCATACAGACTTATACTTTCCCGATAGGTGGTCATATTGCTATTAATGACAATGAGGAAATCAAGGCTGGTGATGTTATCGTCAAGATTCCTCGCAGTGTTGGTGGTATGGGTGATATCACCGGTGGTCTGCCTCGTGTGACAGAACTTTTCGAAGCTCGCAATCCGTCCAATCCTGCTATTGTCTCTGAGATTGATGGTAGGATTACCCTCGGCGGAATCAAGCGTGGTAACCGTGAAGTTATTGTTCAGTCTGTTATGAAACCTGCCAATTCTGCGGAAACTTATGGTAACCTTACAGATGATGGCTATATCATTGTTGAGGAGAAGCATTATCTGATTCCTACTGGTCGTCAGGTGCTTGTTCAGAACGAAGATTTCGTGCGTGCCGGAACTCCGCTTTCAGATGGTGAGATAACTCCTGCCGACATATTGGCGATTATGGGTCCGACAGCCGTTCAGGAATACATCGTGAATGAGATACAAAATGTATATCGTCTTCAGGGTGTAAAAATCAACGACAAGCATTTTGAGGTAATAGTCCGTCAGATGATGCGCAAAGTGCGTATTGTTGATCCCGGTGATACCAATTTCCTTCCTGAAGATATGGTCGATAAAATTGACTTCATTGGAGAGAATGACCGTATCTGGGGGCGCAAAGTGGTTGTGGATGCAGGAGATAGTGAAGTAATGAAAGTCGGTATGATTGTTACTGCACGCAAGCTGCGTGACGAGAACTCCTACCTGAAACGTCATGACTTAAAACCTGTAGTTGTGCGTGACGCCCTTCCTGCAACATCAGTTCAGGTGCTTCAGGGTATTACCCGTGCAGCATTGCAGACATCCAGTTTTATGTCTGCTGCATCATTCCAAGAGACCACAAAGGTTCTCAACGATGCAGCTATCCGTGGCCGTGTTGACTATTTGGAAGGCATGAAGGAAAATGTCATTACTGGTCATTTGATTCCGGCTGGTACTGGTTTCCCTGAATTCCGCAATATTGTTGTGGGCAGTAAGGCCGAATATGAGAGTCAGACTGCAGAACAGGGTGTAGAGGGAATTTCTACAGAGGAAACGACAGAAGAATAAGTAATCTGTATAATATTGAAAGCAGAGGCCACATATTTGTGTGGCCTCTGCTTTATTGTTTCGTTACTATTGTGGGCCTATTAAGACGCAAGTTATTGGTTAAAACGATTTCTCCCTGAATTCCTCGTCTTCGTGTGAAAGAAAGGGGAATTCAGGGAGATGATAGAGTGATTTGCCTGTAGGTTATTTCTCGAATTTATCTGTACGGAAAGGAATGAGTGGTAAGCCTTCCTTATTGGCAAGGTTTCCGAGTTGGAAATTCTTGAAACAATATCTTACAGCGACAGGCGTTTCAACGTCAGGCGATGTAAGCATAATCTGTTTATCCTTGACCGTGGCTTTGGCAGGCTTGAAGATACTGTCTGTACCACATATTTCAAAGCCGTGTATATCTTGCAATCTGTTAAATCCGTTGGGGGTGTTGGTAAAAGCCAGGTATGCCCTGTTTCTTTTTATCTTTAGTGACTTGAATGCAGGATGCTGGTAGTGGATGTTGTCCTGCTTATATACCTTCGCTAAGGCCCAGTTGGCAAGTCGTGTGCCGATAGGTTGCTTTTGTGAAGGGTGTATCTGGTCTTCCTCTTTTGCAGTGATGCAGTCGTTGGTTCCTACAATACCGGTATTCTTTGTCAGTTTTAAGGCTTTGTATTGTTGCTCGCGTAGTATGGCAGCATCAATCTTGCTGGAATTGCCATATTTGAATGGGGTGATTTCAACGTAGTAGAATGGCAAGTTTCCTTGTTTCCATTCTTTGCGCCATTCATTAATCATGGCGCTGAAGTGACTGGCATAGTAATCTCGCCATAGTCCAACATTTGACTCACCTTGATACCAAATGAACCCTTTGATTGTATAGCCTATGAGAGGCTTGAGCATGGCATTATATAATACCGCAGGACATTGTTGGTTTATTTTCTTGTAGGCAGAGTCACTGAGGTCCACTTCCGGATAATTCTGCAATTGTTCTTTAGGCATCCATGCCTCGACGGTAGAGCCGCCATAGCTGCAAAAGATGATACCGACCGGTATGTTCATCTTGTTGATGATGGTGGAGGCAAAATAGAAGGCCACGGCGGAGCAGTGCTTCATGTTCTCTGGCGTACTGTTTTTCCATTGTGCACTGACACTGTCTTTTGGTTCCCTGGATTCAAGATGTGGGACGAAGGCATAATGCAGTTTCCCGGAATAGTTGGCCGTGGATGCTACAGCCTGAGCAGAGTTGACAATGGGGCATTTTTCCCATCCCGACAGAGGCATGTCCATATTGCTTTGACCGGAAGCAAACCAAACATCGCCAATCAAGACGTCTCGTATGATGACAGGATCAGTTCCGTCGTTGAGAGTTATGGAGTAGGGAGTGAAACTGGCCTTAGGCGTGGGGATAGAGATATACCATTTACCCTCTTGGCTTGTTGTTGTGGAAAATGTCTTGTAGTTCCATGATGCCATGATGGTGACAGTACTTCCTGGAGTTGCTTTCCCCCACAGGTTGACTTTGGTTTCACGCTGGAGAACCATGCCGTCGTTAAAAGGTGCGCCCGGATATACCTTTGCGCTGATGTGGAAGATACTTGCTAATGAAAGCAGTGTAATGATAAGCAGTTTCTTTTCCATGATGTATTTGTTTTTATTGTTGTAGTCCACAGGTCTTCTCTATCCAATTGAAGCCGGCTTGGACAGTTTTACAGTTACATATATAGTACCATGCTATTGGGACATAGCAGAACATGAAACGCTTAGCAGAATAGGCAAGGACATTGTTGATAGAATCCCATTTGTAGTCTACCTGATATAATACGATGTAATAGAGTATGATGCTCAGGAGCAAGGCTGCCAAGACATTCATGTTGTTACGTTCCTTGATGGTGTAGTATGCGTTGGCAATTACGGCAAGGAGCAGAATAAGAAATGCCCAGCCGTAGAACGTAAGCTGTGAGAGTAATGCCCAGGCCCCATTTATAACGGTGCTGGCTTTTGCTCCATCCCAATAGGGATGAGTGATAATTGCGCTTTCAGATGTCAAGTTGCTGCTGGCACTGTATATCATAAAGGTGATAGTGGGAATCAGTGTCAGTATGGGGATGATAAGATTTTGCCAAGGTGCTTTCTTCAAGATACACTGGGTAAGAACCAGGATACCTGCCGTACATCCGAATACAATACCTTCAGCCCTGAGCCAATGGTTGATAGCTATGAGCAGGCATCCGAAGACTAACAGTTCCTTCTGCTTGTTGTTACACCACATGCATACATAAACCAACCCTGTGGATGCCATGGCAGCTTGCATCACATTGGTGCCGGAGAGCGAAGAAAATGATATCATTTCTGGAGTGAAAACCATTGCCAATGTAGCAAACATGGCTGCGGTGTGGCTCATGGTGCGACAGGCCATGCCATAGAATGCAATGATGAAAGACAGATAGAAAAAGGCTGGAATAGCTTTTGACGTCTCGGCTCCCAGAGAGTAAATGTATGCATAAGAGAATTGCAGCATGGGGAGGTACGAAATACAACTTCCGGGATTATGCATGCGAGGCATGTAGTCGCCGCTGAAGATGCTGAGTCCTTTGTAAGTATGTTCCTGTGCTGCGAGGAATCCAATAGTGTCAAATCCGGCCATGCTGTCCCTGTCGTACGTAGGGAAGTACATGCACTTTGCAAAATTGTGGTATTCTATCCAGATTAGGAAAATCAGCAACAGCAGCCATAGCAGGTTGAACCATGAAAAATCCAGCTGTGGTTGGAGACTGGTAATGAAATTCTTCTTGTGCCGCCATATTGTCAGGCTGAAGGCTATGGCACACAGCACGCATGTAGTTATCATGCTGTTGGTGGCAGTGATGGCCCCGCCGGTCCAGTCTGTCAGCATCATGACAAAGGTGATAAGGGCTAACCCGACGGGGAATCCGAAGCCTATGCGTTCTGTCAGGGAAAACTTGCAGGATATAAAACTTACTGTGAAAAATCCTGTGAAAAAAGCGAGAATCAGTGCTGTAGTTATCATGGCTGTGGATTGGTTGAGGGTTGAACGGGTTGTTTGATAGGCAGGACACCATGGACATACTCTTCAGATACGGGGTAAGGTATCTTGTCGAGATTCTTCCCGTTGACAATGGCAACGTGGGTAATTTTCTTCGACCAGGAGGTTTTTCCGTATTCCTCCTCTGTAACGACCTTTCGTGGATATAGAGCTCTTACAACGGTTAGTTTGTCAATAAGTTTGCCGTCAAATGGATTTTGCTGCATGGAGGGGTGTCCGGCGCGGAAATCGCCTCCTGAGGGATAGTAAATGACGGCATCTTCCGGTGTGTTGTCTCGGAGATAAAGAATAAAGTTATAGTCTGCCCCCAGTTTCATGGCCATCTTCTGGTCGTAGGTGGCGGTAGGATATTGTTTCTGAATTCTCATGTTACTTTTAAGATAACTCTCTTTCACCCATCCGTATATAGGATTGATAACGGGTATCTTGGATAAAATGATATAACTGGCAAGCAGTAGGATGCCATTGCGCAGGAGCCATGCGCTGATACTCCTTTTCCTGGCAGTGGGAGCCTGTTTCCCTGAGCTGGAATTCTTGGCAGGATTGTTTTTTGTCATGTGATGTAATTGTTTATTATGCAAAATTAGTGATTCTAATATAGATAAGCATTAGTCAGACCTAAAATATTTTCCTGGTGTGCATTTGTTTTCAGCGACGGGAACTTTGTCGGGGGGGACAGCAGGATTGGTGGGTTAGGTCAAGGCAGGAAAAAGTTGTTTTTCGTGAAAATCTACTGTTCTCCATGTCATACTAGGTGCTCTTTTTGCTACCTTTGCGTCTGTAATCCAGAATTATTGAGCCTGTGTTCATGTTGAATCGGTATTTATTTATGCTCGCAGTCATGATTTGTTTTCTGTTCTCATGTCAGCGTGATAAAACAGCAGAAGGAAATACTGGGACCTCTCAGCGGTTTGACTATGCGCGTCTCATTGAAATGACTTGCTGTGAGGGTTATGATGTGGCAGTGATACGCAATCCCTGGGATACGACAAAGATATTGCAGCAATATGTCCTGGTCAGCCGAAACCGTCCTCTCCCAGATTCTCTGCCTGAGGGCATTCTCTTGAAGATACCCCTGCAGAATGTGGTAATGTCAAGCGTAGTATATTGTTCTTTATGGAAGGAATTGGGCGCAGAGCAGAGTGTAAGTGGCATATGTGATACGCAATATTTGATATCCCCTTATTGGCGTCAGGCCGTGGAGAAAGGAGATGTGATCGATGTCGGTGGGTCAATGAATATGAGCATTGAGAAACTGGTATTGTCCCATTGTGAAGTGATATTGCTGTCACCGTTCAACAAGGGTAGTTATGGTGGTATTGAAAAGATCGGTATTCCTATTCTGGAATGTGCTGATTACATGGAATCTTCCCCGCTTGGCCGTGCTGAATGGATGCGTTTTTATGGTCATTTGCTTGGCAGGGGACATCAGGCAGATTCGCTTTTCAGGCAGGTGGAAAAGGCTTATATGGCGTTGAAGGACAAAGTGGCTGATGTCAGAAAGCGGCCGACTGTTTTTATGGATATGAAGGTGGGTGATACGTGGTATCAGCCTGGGGCAAACAGTACAATCGGGCGATTGGTGTCAGATGCCGGAGGCGACTATGTCTTTTCTGATTATCCTCAGCAAGGGTCTGTGCCGCTGCCTTTTGAAACAGTGCTCCATCGCGCAGAGAAGGCTGATATGTGGCTCATCCGCCACAATGGCAGGATGGCGACTTATTCTTCTTTGGCGGCCGAAGACGAGAGGTATACCTGTTTCAGCGCATGGAAAAACCAGCGGATATGGGTATGCGATACCTACAGCGTGCCATTCTTTGAGGATATCCCCTTTCATCCTGAGCGTTTGCTCAAGGACTTTGTCAGGATAATGCATCCTGAAAGAACAGGAAGAAATACTGAAACAGTTTATTATACGGAAATGCGATGAAGTCAGGATATATAATAGTGTTGTCGGTTGCTTTGGTCTTTGCCCTGTTCCTGTTGAATATCTTCCACGGAGCAGTGGAGATATCTCCTGTGGATACGCTGCGGGTGTTGACAGGGCAGGAATCAGATGCAACGGCGTCATCTATTATTCTGTCTACACGTCTGCCTCAGGCTTGTGTGGCGTGTCTGGCGGGTGCGGCTTTGGCAATCTCCGGCCTGATGTTGCAGACGCTTTTTGCCAATCCTCTGGCCGATGCCTCCATCTTGGGCATACATTCTGGTGCCGGTTTGGGTGCGGCATTGGTGATTATGGCTACGGGTGGCATGGCCATATCCGCTATGTCGGGCTATGCCTTGCTGCTTATGGCCGCCTTGACGGGTGCCGTGGCTGTAATGATTCTCTTGCTTGCTTTCTCTGCGAAGGTAAGCGGCAATGTCCTGTTGCTTGTCATTGGTGTGATGGTCAGTTATGTCATTTCATCAATGATATCCTTGTTAAGCTATGTTACGACGGCCGACAGCCTGCAGAATTATTTTTTATGGGGCATGGGTTCCTTCAGTAATGTTTCTCTGTCGCGGTTGCCCGTGTTTGCCGTTCTTGTCTTGGTTGGTCTGCTGGCAGCGTTACTGCAGGCAAAGGCCTTGAATGCTATGCTGATGGGTGACCATTATGCCAATAATGTTGGCATATCGCTCCGCAGGACGCGAACTGCAGTCTTGTTGGTAGTTGGGGTGCTCTCGGCGATTGTCGTAGCCTTTTGTGGTCCGATAGCTTTCATCGGTTTGGCAGTGCCCCATATGGCAAGGATGATTGTCGGTACCGAAAATCACCTTATTCTTATGCCTGTCACCCTATTAATGGGGGCTGCAATGGCCTTGATATGCAATTTTTTTACGACCTTTGCAGTTGTCGGGATATTGATACCTGTCAATGTGATAACGCCGTTTTTTGGCGTTCCTGTGATATTTTATATACTTTGGAAGAAACCATTGTATCGTCGATAGAATATATGTAAAGAAAACCACTAAAGATATGAAGAAAGTATTGTTATTTTTCTCAGCGTTTATGCTGATGGGCACCACTTGGATGAGTGCTGCGTTAAAACACAAGATTGCAGGTACTGCTCCTGCAAAGTACACTATTGTATATGAGGCCAAGGCTGAGGCTGAAGAGGGCAAGGATATAGCGGCCTTCCTCCAGAATCGCCTGAAGGAAGTTGCCGGTGTGACATTGCCCGTGCAGACCAGTGAGCAGGTGAAGAAGGGCACAAAGACCATCTCTTTCATTCACTCGGCGAAGAAGGATGTCTTTGCCTATGATGTCAGGGCAGGCAAGAGTGGCCTGATTATTGACGGCGGCGGTTGCTGGGCTATGCAGAAGGCCTGCAATGTGTTGACAGAAGAACTGGCTAAGAAGGATATCCCGTCCAACTATAGGCTGTCGGGCAGTGTGCAGGGCGAGTTCCTTTTCCCGCGGCGTTCTGACGTGAACCTGCGCATTCTGGACGATAATATTTGGGATTACAGTTCCGATGTATGGCTTGAAAATTGGAAACAGCTCGGTGTTGATCCCCGTGATGATGTCCGTGCACCCAAGTTTGCCCAGCTGGTCAGGGCTTATATGCCTGATGTCTTGACTATTCAGGAATACAACAAGCATATGCACGACCGCTTCTATCCTTTGATCCAGAAGTACGGCTACGAAATTTCTTACGAAAGTGGTGCCGACTGGAATAACACCCCGATTTTCTACAAGAAGGATGCTGTGGAGCTGGTAGAAGTCAACTATAACCTCTATACTCCTGCCCAGTGGAGCAATCACGGCTCCAAGTCTTTCCAGTCGGCCGTCTTCAAGCACAAGGCCACGGGCAAGACTTTTGCCATCCTGAACACCCACCTCTGGTGGAAGGGCGATGCCCAGCAGCCCGGAAGTACGCAGGCTCGTGCAGCCCAGGTGAGGCTCATGCTTGCAGAGGCCGAAATCCTGAAGGCCAAGTACGACTGTGTGATGTTTGTCACGGGTGACATGAATTGCTATGAAAACAACATTCCCATGCGTCAGTTTATAGATGAGGGTTACGTACCCTGCTACAAGGCTGCTACCGTCTACGGCAATAACGACAATGGCCATCACATCTGCAGTCCCAAGGAAGGTTTCTCTCGCACAAGCCGCCGGCCGTCTCCCGAGAGGGCAGAAGGCGCTTTGGACCATTGCTTCATCTTCAATCACCAGAAGCATAATGCCGAAGTGAAGATATTCGACTGCATTCAGGCTTATTTTACCATAGAATTGACTGACCATTATCCCAATCTGATTGATGCAAGACTGTAATCAACCGCCCCATTGATTTTTATATTGAGAATGACTGCCCGGGAGGAGAGTGTCTCCTTGTCGGGTAGTCATTCTTGCTTTATCATCGTGTCGGAATGTATGAATATCTTTTGTAATATGAAAAAGGAAATATTGTTTTTAGTGTTGCTGTCGTTGGCGGTATGGAGCAGTGCCATGCCTGGCCGCAAGATAGCAGGAAAGAACGTGTCGGAATTCGCAGTTGTATATCATGCTGCTGCCGAACCTGAGGAAGGAAAGATTCTGGCCGACTCGTTGAGTGTGAGCCTGTCAAGGTTGGCGGGCAAGCCCCTTGCTGTGGTTTCTTCCCGCGATGCAGGTTCTTATCGGCGCACCATTTCATTTGTTCATTCACCAGGGATGAAAACCTTTGACTATGCTGTCAGCATGGTCGGAGGCAACATGGTGATTGATGGTGGCGGTTGCTGGGCCATGCAGAAGGCTGCCGACCTCGTCGTCGCTCAGTTGGCCAAGGGAAATATTCCCTCCAACTATCGTTTGAAGGGCACTGTGGAAGGTAAAATCCTTTTTCCCCGCCGACCTGATGTCAACCTGCGCATACTGGATGACAACGTATGGAATTACCGTCATGACACTATTCCTGATGAGTGGAAGCGGGCCGGCGCCGACTGCCGTGACGATTACCGTGTCCCTCAGTATACCCAGCTGGTGCGGGCCTATATGCCCGATGTGCTGACTTTTCAGGAGTACAACAGCCATATGCATGAGCGTTTGTATCCCCGTTTGCAGCAGTATGGTTATGCTATGGCAACTGCCCCTGATGCCAAGCCCTGGGTATGGACGCCGATACTCTACGACACCCGCACCGTGCAGCTTGTTGATGCCTACAATATCCTCTATACGCCGTCAAAGTGGAGTGACCAGAATTCCAAGAGCCTCACTGTAGCCGTCATGAAGCACAAGGCCACCGGTAAGACTTTTGCTGTGCTCAATACCCACCTGTGGTGGCAGGGCGACACCCGTGCTCCGGGCAGCACTCAGGCGCGTGCTTCCCAGATACGCCTGATGATGGCCGAGGCCGAGATGATAAAGGCAAAGTATGATTGCACCATATTTGTTACAGGCGACATGAACTGCGAGGAGTCGACGCCCGGCATGCAGCAGTTCATTCAGGGCGGCTATGTTCCCTGCTACAAGGCGGCCACCCTATACGGCAACAGGGACAACGGCCACCATATCTGTGCGCCCCGTGAGGTAGGCATCCGCCAGAGCCGCCGCAGGGGGGCAGACCGTGAGGTCGGGGCTATCGACCACTGCCTGATTTATAATGCCCGTCAGGGAGCGGAGGTGAAGATATTCGACTGCATTCAGGCCGCTTTCACCGTGAAGCTGACCGACCATTATCCCAATCTGATTGATGCGAAGTTGTGAGGGCTGAGTCCTCCGATGGACTTACAGAGTCTGTCAATAAGTTGCGGGGTGGATTTTTCTTTAAATCCACCCCGCAACTTATGATGAAGAGATTATTGTCAGCTTCTTGCCAGGATGATGACTGCTACACCGATGATGAAAGCAATGAACATACCTACGAGCAAAGCCTTGACAATGCCTTGTGCGCCTTTGAATTCTTTCCAGATGAAGATGCCCCACAGGGCTGCAATCATCGGAGAACCCTGGCCGAGTGCGTAGGAGATAGCAGGGCCGAGGTTGGCCTCCTTGCCGGAGCAGAGATAGCTGAGCATGGTACCCAGCCCCCAGATGCAACCGCCGAGGATACCTACGAGATGTGTGCCGCAACTGCCTTTGAAATATTCAGCATAGCTCACGGGCTCACCGCTGACGGGTTTCTTCATGGCGATGGTGCCGAATACGAAGTTACTGAGGAATGCACCCAGGGCACAGAGGAAGAATGCAGTGTACGGTGTACCCATGCCGGCTGCCGGGTTGGTGCAGCTGGTCAGGTCCATAGCGTTGGCTACAAACGGATAGAAGATACCCATCAGGAAACCTGAGATAATGGTAAAGGTCAGTCCCTTCTTGCTTATGCCCGTGCCTGAATTTTTGGAGTTCTTGCCCGAAGCAACACCGTTGCATATAACCGACAGCAGTACCAGGGCCACACCGATGGCCAGGATGAAACCATTGCCGGTAGGAGCGCCTTGCGAGAGGGCCAGGCAGTAGTTCAGGATAACACCCAATACCAGAGCGATGCCCAGACCGATAGGCCATGCTATGGCCAGGCCGGAGATAGATACGGCAGCAGTCAGCAGGATGTTGGCGGCATTAAAGATGACACCGCCGGCAAGGGCGCTGAGGGCGCGGCTGCCTTCAAGCTGGCAAAGGTCCTCCAGGAAAGGGCGGCCTGCTTCACCGTTGCTGCCCAGTGTGAGCCCCATCAGGAGGGCAAACAGCAGGATGCCTACGCAGTAATCCCAATAGAACAGTTCGTAGCGCCAGGACTTGCTGGCCAATTTCTGGGTGTTGCCCCAGCTACCCCAGCAAAGCATCGTGATGACGCATAGTACAATTGCGAGGGTTCCGTTAGTTACGATAAACATAGTTTTTGATTTTTTTTGGTGTTATTTTTAATTTGTTTGATATAAGTCACAAGTACCCTTACATGCTGCCGAATACCTCCTCGGCAGTCGGCACGGAGGGTTGTGCGCCGACGCGCGTCACGGCGATCGACGCCGCCTTGTTGCCCACCTTGATGGCTTCAGTCAGGGAGTATCCCTTGGCCAGGGCCACGCACAGGGCGCCACAGAATGTGTCGCCGGCGGCAACGGTGTCGACAGCCTTTACGGGGAAGGCAGGAACAAGCATCAGGTTGTTGTTCTCGTCAAGGGTATAGGCTCCCAGTTTTCCGACGGTGACGATGACTGTCTTGATGCCCTTGGCCTGAATCTTGCGGATGACCGACAGTGCGCTGGCCTCGTCGGTAATCTGTTCGCCCGTCATGTAGGCAGCCTCGGTTTCGTTGGGGATGATGATGTCTACGTTCTCCAGCAGTTCGGCCGGCAGCGGCTCCTTGGGAAACGGTGCCGGGTTGAGTACCACGGTGGCGCCGGCCTCGCGGGCCATCTTGGCGGCACAGGTCAGGGCGGGAATGGGTGTCTCCAGCTGCATCAGCAGGATACCGGCGGCCCTGATGTCGTCCTCGGCGGCCTTGATGTCGTCGGCCGACAGCATGGCGTTGGCCCCTGAGGCCACGATGATGGTGTTTTCGCCTTTCTTGTCAACGGGAATCAGGGCCACGCCCGACGCAGCCCCGGGGATGAGGCGTACATGACGGGTGTCCATACCCTCTTTCTTGAGCAGTTCGAGCGACTGGTTGCCGAAGGCGTCATCGCCCAGACAGCATACAAAAGTGGCGTCACCGCCCAGTCGGGCTACGGCTACAGCCTGGTTGGCTCCCTTGCCGCCCTGGGCTGTCATGAAGTTGTCGCCTATCAGGGTCTCCCCAGGTTGGGGAAAATGGTCAACACGCACCATCATGTCGGTGTTGCTGCTGCCTACAATAACTATTTTATTTTTCATGATGAAATCGTTTGAAAATGTTTAATCATAACAAAATTAACGATTTTTTTATATCGCATCCACTTTTTGAAACTCTTTTTTATCAAGTCGTGCTGTTCGGGGCAGGTCTATGCATTGAAGCGTCGGTCCACGACGGCCCAGTCAACAATCTTCCACAGTGCAGCCAGATAGTCGGCACGGCGGTTCTGGTAGTCCAGATAATAGGCATGCTCCCATACGTCGAAGGTCAGCAGGGGCTTCAGTCCTTTCTGCAGCGGGTTGGCGGCATTGGACTCCTGGGTAATGACCAGTTTGCCGTCGGCATCGGCAGAGAGCCATACCCATCCGCTGCCGAAGAGGGAGGCGCCTTTTTTCTGGAATTCATCCTGAAAAGCCTCAGCCGAACCGAAGTCACGCACTATGGCTTTGGCCAGTTCGCCCGTCGGTGCTGTCAGGGTCGGGTTGCCGGCAAACTGCTCAAAATAGAGGTTGTGGTTCAGTATCTGACCGGCATTGTTCAGTATGCCGCCTGTGCCCTTGACCACGATTTCCTCCAGACTCATCTCCTCCAGGCCGCTTCCCGGCAGGAGGTTGTTCAGGTTGCTGACATAGGTGGCCAGATGTTTCCCGTGATGGAAACCTATGGTTCCGGCACTGATGGCCGGTTCAAGCGCATTGGGTGCATAGGGCAGTGCCATTAATTCAAATTTTCCCATATCGTGTAAATCTTTAGAAGTGTTTGCCACAAAAGTACGAAAAAGATTTACTTTATGCCGCAAATGTCGGAAGATTTGTAAACGGCAGTCCTGAGCGTTCGTTTTCTGCCGAACCGATGTCGTCGGTGTATGTGCCATATTGGCATGGACAGTCGTGTTTTTGTCTTCGCCGTGCCGGCTCTTTCCGCCCCCCTTCAGAAGGGCCTGCAGGAGGGGTAAATTTTGCAGGCCTGCGAGATTTCACTGGCAGGCCTGCCAGTTTCAACCAGCAGGCCTGCCGGTAAAAACGCTCTGGGCACGGAAAAAACAAAGCCCCCTCGGAATTGTCGTCCGAGACGTGCCGTTTTGACATTTTCCAACGCTCCTGTATACTGTTCTCCATCCCTGAGAGGGAAACCCGGCGGTGACCATAAATATTTGCCGGGTTTTCCTGCAGGTTCTCTGTTTTTTTTCGTACATTTGCAACTGAAGCACTGCCAATCGCCGTAAACGGCGCATGCCCTTGGCAGCAATCCCTGAGCGCAGGGTGGCGGTGCAGACATCGTGGAAAAATAAGAATAACGACATGAACAGTTATTAGGAAGATATAGAAACGTGAGAAATTTCTAAATAGACCAAGATATTGATAATTGTGAATGTTCGCGCTTATAGCGTGGACGTCACTTATCTTTTGGTTGGGCAATCTCACGGCCTCTATATCTGGTAAGAGCGTACACGCTTTTATCGTGTATAGAGGCTTCCTGTGCAGAGTAGCCCAAAGAGTTCCGATAAGTGCTTCTTGTCCTAAAAGCTATAAGCGCAAAAAAATAATGTCAAACAAAGACAAAGGTCCTGCCTTGACAGACGTCAGGGAGGACGGTCTGTCGGCATTGCCGCCCAAGGTGCTTCAGACGCTCCTGCGCGACCATACTACAGGCAAGAACATCTTCTGGGCGACGCAAGACTATGAGGCGCTCGGCCCAGCCTATGATTACCATTCCGAGATACGGTCTGAACAGATAACAGGCGACCACGAGATGGTTGTCATGCCTCGTGTGCAGAAATCAAGGCAGAACCAGACCGACCGTTCCAAGGATATGGCTGAGGTGTTCACGCCGTCGTGGATATGCAATGCCCAAAACAATCTGGTGGATGAAGCATGGTTTGGAAGAAAGGATGTCTTCAACATAGAAAACACCACTGACCATACATGGCAGTCAACCTCCGACAAGATAGAATTTCCCGAAGGCAAGACGTGGAAAGACTATGTCCGCTCCACTCGTATGGAGATAACTTGTGGCGAGGCGCCCTATCTGGTGAGCCGTTACGATACGACTACGGGAGAGACCATCCCTTTGTCGGAACGCATCGGATTGCTTGACAGGAAAATCCACCTGATTAATCAACATGTGGAGATACACGATGATTGGCTCCATTGGGTGCAGACGGCTTATCAGAACACCTACGGCTATGAGTGGCAGGGCGACAGCCTGTTGCTGGCAAGGATAAACCTGCTCGCTACTTTCATGGACTATCACAACGACCGTTTCGGAGAACCCCCTGCGGAGCTATGGCTGCAAGGTATTGCTGAGATAATCTCGTGGAACCTGTGGCAGATGGACGGGCTGAAAGGCGTGGTGCCTGACTCCTGCAAGGACAACATCACCGAGAAGGTGGCAACCCTTTTCGGAGAGGAAGAACTGGTGCTCAGCTGCCCCGGCTGCCGTCAGGATGACATAACCCTCCACAACGGCATCTACTGCGTGATTCGTGACTGGAGTACCGGCAAGATAATCCGATATGTTGACCTATTAAGATAGATACTATGGCAAACAATAGTAGTTACAATCCAGATGTTCTGAACTGCATAGCTAACTTGAGCAACGACGAGGTGTTTACTCCGCCAGAGCTTGCCAACAAGATGCTCGACCTCCTGCCGCAGGAGCTGTTTAGGAGCTCAAAGACAACCTTCCTTGACCCCTTCACCAAGAGTGGAGTCTTTCTACGAGAGATAGTAAAGCGTCTTGACAGAGGACTTGCAGACGAAATTCCCGACCGCCAGAAGCGCATAGACCATATTCTGCATCATCAGGTGTTTGGCATAGCCTGTACCGAATTGACTTCGCTATTGGCTCGTCGCTCCGTTTATTGCAGCAAGACGGCTAACGGACAATACAGCATTTCAAAGTTTGATACCCCAGAAGGCAACATACTTTACAAGAACATAAAGCACACTTGGGTAAACGGCAAATGCAAGTATTGCGGAGCCAGCCAAGCCGTTTACGACAGAGGCTCAGAGGCAGAGCAATACGCCTATATGTTTATCCATACAGACAATCCAAAACAATTCTTCAAGAACATGAAATTCGATGTAATCATAGGAAATCCACCATATCAGTTAAATGTTGGAGTAGAAAAAGAGAATTATGCAATTGCTATATATAATAAATTTGTTGAACAGATAAAAAAAGTACAACCTCGTTTTATGGCTGTAATTATACCTGCTCGTTGGTATGCAGGAGGACGTGGGCTTGATGAATTTAGAGATGAAATGCTTCATGATAACCGGCTTCGGATTTTGCATGATTATCCAGAGTCAATAGATTGTTTTCCTGGCGTAGAAATACAAGGAGGTGTTTGCTATTTTTTATGGGAAAGGGATAATGAAGGATTATGCAGAGTGTACACCCATATGAAAAATATGATTCAAGAGGGAGAACCTCGACCTCTGCTGGAAGAAAATGCAGACTCTTTTATCCGCTACAACCAATCTGTTAGTATATTGCGCAAGGTCCGAAAGAAAAGAGAAAAGACATTAGAAAGATTTATAAGCACCCAAACTCCTTTTGGTATTATAACAAGTTATAAAGGAACGCCTCAAAAGAATGATTCTACTGACCTTAAAATGTATATAAGTGGAAATGAAAAGGAGTATAAAGGAGGAAGTTCCTTTGCTCCAATCAAAATGGTTACAAGAGGACATGAGATGATTGGATGGCACAAGGTGTATATATCAAAAGCATACGGTGGAGGTATGGCCTTTCCTCATATGGTAATAGGAAAACCATTTTATGGTGAACCAAATTCAATATGCAATCAAAGTTATCTTGTTATAGGACCATTCAAAAATAAAATAGAGTCAGAAAATGTTATAAGTTACATAAAAACGAAATTATTCAGATT
>CACYCZ010000041.1 GCA_902773055.1 uncultured Bacteroidales bacterium | reverse complement strand
TAATTCTGGCTGTGCGACTTTCAGCACCCGCTTAAAAGCAGGCAGGTCTGCACTCAGCGCCTGGGGCTCATAAGCCATCGGAGAAGGAGTGAAACCCCGATTCAAAGCAACATTACACGACTTACGCTTATCATTGACTGTTGTCGTAAAGTATCCTATAACGTCTCCCCAAAAGTCAGGAGCCAACATAGCAAAACTGCCGTCCGCATCACTCTTGGCACTGCCGCTTGAGAATGTACCATTCAGCATAATCATCAAATTGACATCCATGCCTTCCTTGCCTCTATGCTTTGACGAATTATCAACTACCCGCCCGTCAATGAGGAGCCCTTCCTCTACCGGTTGACGCAGTACAAAAGGCTTCACGCCTGACATTTCCTGCCATGCATACCGGCGCCATCCTTGTACCATCATCAATAAGTCAAGAGCTTGGCGATGGACCTCATCGTCCGATTCAAAATAATATTCAGGACAATGGATATAACCTTTCAAATCAGAGCACAACAACATTTCCGTATTAATATCCGTCCCATCTACACATAATTCACCATCTATGTCATGAACTGCCAAGGAAAATTCACCTTGTTGCGGATGATTCTGGGCATCAGTCAGAGTGAAATTCAGTACGATTGGAGAAAAAGGCTGATAGGAGGGCGCATTCTGCGTCACTGCCAAATTCATCGGAGCCCGATGGGGCGGTACCCATACAAGACGTTCGCTCAAGATTTCACCTTGAGCTGTAAAAAGCGTTACCTGCTGGATTCCATCGCGCAATTGTTTATAAGGCACCATCTTTTCTATCTTCGCTGACGGAGATATTTGCAGAGTGTCAAAAAAGCAAGCCTTACCTCTGCACGTCACACTGACACCCAGTGTCTGAGATTCAAAATTAGGGTTACCCATAGCAGTTATGAGCATATTCCCCTTTTCATCTACCCCGGCAGAAATATCACATCCGGTTTGGCGCGCTTCGGGCAAAGAAAATTTCGCTTGTTTGCCCGAGGCATCTGTTATCATGACATACCCGCTTTTCCAACTGGCAGGCACCTCCAATACGCCCATACCTTCATGAATCGTTTCTGCATGCCACACCCGAGCAGCATCATCACCGAACAAATCTACCTTTGCATCCATAGGAACCCCATCTTTTCCTGTTATCTTAAAAGCAACCTTTGACGGGACGCCCTGTGTTATATATCCACCCTCGGGATAAAAACTTGCCAGGATTTTATTGACATACTGCGCCTCCGAGTTCTTTTTGGGAGCGAAGGCTGGTCTTCTGAAAGCCTTGTCATTTTCCTCTCGCGGTTCATATATTGTCAGTTTGTCATATGCCAGCGCATCCTTTGGAGGATCATATACAGGTATAACACGCGAAAAGATATATGCAGGATCCCAATTCAGCATGGCACGAGTATACGCACGCACCTCATAATAGCCTGTATGAATCACGTCCGTCAAAGAGAATTCGCCAGAAGTCCGTCCGTTCACAATAGGATACTTATTCCGCTTGAAAACCTCACCCTCAGGTGTCAGCAACTCTACATACAATACTTTACTCATGTCTGTCGGAAGAAGTGTACCTGCGGCCAGCACATAAGCCTTGAACCATATCGTTTCCCCTGGGAAATAGCCGTTATTATCCAGATGCAGATATACTTTCTCTTGGGTATACTGGTTATTATAGGAAGCAATATTGTTGAAAAACTTTTTCAACCTAGTCATGTCATCCTCCTGAGCCATCACATTCATAGTCAGCATAAATCCGAGGACAACAGCGCCGAAAACATTTGCCTTCATATCCTTTAAGTCTTTTTTATTAGATGTACGAGCGGAGCAAAAGTTTAATTAGCTTCGTTTTTTCTTAACTGCAGTACAGAAGCGCTATGCCTCTGCACTGCAGTTGTTTTCTGTATCAGAATGGATTCTGTGGACCTGCCCAATCGTAGAACGTCTTATACTTGCCTCTTCTTGGAGCGCCGGGTTTGTCGGGATAGAAATCTTTCATTTCGTCTACCCTTTCCTTCAAGGCGCTCACGGCATCTTTAATCTCTGCCGTCGCTTCTTCATACTTCACGGCATTCTCGAACAACGGATCTACACGATAATTATATATCCTGCCGTCCCAGAAATATGCCAGCGAGTCGTTCATTGCATATCGGGAGGCCTTGGGAGAAGGTGTTGTCGGCCACAAAGGATTAAAGTGTATCAGCACCAGTTCCTTTTCCACTGTTCCCTGTCCTGTCAGCTCCGGATAGAGACTTGTTCCGTCGGTTACCCAATCTGAGGGAATTTTTACGCCCATGGCATCAGCCATAGTCGGCATGATGTCTGTAAGATCAGCCAGATGGTTTTCCTTTCTCGCTGCGATTTTATCGCCCCAGGTGATTATCATCGGGACGTGCGTTCCGATGTAATTGGGTTCGCCTTTTCCTCCGCGTATCAGTGTACCGTCGTTCATTCGGGTTACGATACGTGTAGACGTTCCGTTATCCGAGGCAAAGATAAAGATTGTATTCTCCCATATTCCTTTCTCCTTCAGGTGACGGACCATATTCCCCACTTGCTTGTCCATATACTTGACCATTCTGCGGAAAAAGCTTGTGTCCTGGCCTGCTGTGAAACGGCTGCCATAATCCAGATCCCACTCGTCACAGTCGGGTGTGCTGACATGTGGCGTGTGAACCAATGGCTCTGTATAATACAACATAAAAGGCTTGCCGGCCTCCACCTGCCGGTCTATATAGTCAAAGGCATATTCCTCCATTTGGTCAGGACCATATTGGGCATACTCAAAGTGTCGCCCGTTATTATCCCATATACTGTTGGCGTAGCGGTCTGTGTGTGTTGCATCACGGCTTTCCTTATATATGGTCACTTGAGAGCAGAACCACTCATCGAAACCCAGTTTCTTTATCATTTCGCGACTGCGTCCCAGCTGCCACTTGCCGACGATAGCTGTAGAGTAGCCTGCCTTTTGCGCCAGGTGGGCAAAAGTATTCTCGTCATCATTCATATACCCAAAGGCCACATAGTTCCGGTCGTTATATTGTCCCGTCAGCACCTGTGTGCGGCTGGGGCTGCTCAGTGGCTGGGCATTCATGTTGGTATACAGAATACCCTGCTGGGACAGGGAATCAATGTTGGGGGTTTCAAAATCTGCATTCCCGTAGCAGCCGAAGCATTCGGCTCCTATGTCATCTGCAAAGAAGAATACAATATTAGGTTTGTCCGATTG
>CACYCZ010000040.1 GCA_902773055.1 uncultured Bacteroidales bacterium | reverse complement strand
TTCTCGCTCGACGGCCGCCGGCTGGACTTCAGGCAAAGGGGCATCAACATCGTCCGCCACAAGGACGGCTCAGCAAGCAAGGTTTTGCAGAAATAAAATCAGAGGAAGAGGTACTTCAGATGGGATCAACATCGAAATAGATGTTGAGGGCATGGAATTTCGGCAAGGCTATAAGCTGGTTCGTTGCGTCTCGCAGTAACTGACGAATCTGAGAGGGAGAGGATGAAAGGGATATCTTAAGCGTAATCTTGCGGATATGCATCATGCTTACTTTGGCTATGGCAGGCTTGTCAGGGCCTAGAATGCTTTGTCCTAAAGACTTGCGCAGGATGGAGGCTAAAGTTTTTGCTCCTTCCGCCGCGACGGATTCGTAGCGATGTCTGATGTAAATATAGATTAGCCGGCTGTATGGCGGATAGTTGAAATCTTGTCGCTCAGCATTCTGCTCAAGATACATCTGTTTGTAATTGTTTTCCACAATCTGCCGGATGACGGAATAGTCGGTGTGCTTGGTCTGAAGGATGACGTATCCGCGGTTGTTGCGCCTGCCGGCACGCCCTGCCACCTGTGACATCATCTGGAACGAGCGTTCAAATGCCCTGAAGTCAGGGCGGGTCAGCATGGTATCAGCATCCAGAATGCCGACGACGTGCACGTTGTCGAAATCTAATCCTTTAGATACCATTTGCGTGCCGATGAGAATATCGGTTTTCTGCTGTGCAAAATCAGAGAGAATACGTTCATAGGCATTGCGCTGCCGGGTGGTGTCAAGGTCGAGTCGGGCGGTTTTTGCCTCAGGAAAATACTTGTGTACTTCATCTTCGATTTTCTCGGTGCCGAATCCATAGGAGCGGATATCCTCTTCTCCACAGCATGGACACTGGCGGGGGACATCATAGGTGGAACCGCAATAATGACAAACCAGTTTGTGAAAATCCTGATGATAGGTCAGGCTGACATCGCAGAACTGGCATGTAGGAACCCAGCCACAATGACGGCACTCCGTAACGGGAGTATAGCCACGTCTGTTCTGAAACAGGATGACCTGTTCCTTGTTGTGCAGCGCTTTCTCCATCTCTTCTGTCAATCGGGGGGAGAAGGGGAGCGTCATGATTTTGCGCCGGAGCAGGTCTTTGACATCAACAACTTCGATGACAGGCATCTGGATATTGCCGTAGCGTTGGTCTAAAACGACATGGCCATATTTGCCGTTGACTGCGTGATGATAGGTCTCAATACTGGGAGTGGCTGTTCCGAGCAAAGTGTTGGCCTTATACAGCGATGCCAGGACGATAGCTGTGTCACGGGCATTGTAGCGTGGAGCTGGGTCCTGCTGTTTATAGGAGGTTTCATGTTCTTCATCAACGATAATGAGCCCGAGTCTGCGATAGGGCAGGAACAAGGCCGAACGTGCTCCGAGAATGACTTCAAAGGGCTTTTCAGAGAGTTGCTTGTTCCATATCTCGATGCGCTCATTGTCTGGGTATCTGGAGTGGTAGACTCCCAGTTTGTCACCGAAGATTCGGCGGAGGCGTTGGGTAATCTGCGTTGTCAGGGCTATTTCGGGCAGGAGGTAGAGAACCTGTTTGCCCTTGTTAAGCTGTTCCCTGATAAGGCGGATGTAAATTTCTGTCTTTCCGCTTGATGTGACGCCTTGTAGGAGACATACTTTCTTGTTTTGGAATGACTGCCTGATGCCATCGAACGCCACCTGCTGGGCATCAGATAGCGGCAATTGTTCCACGATAGAAGTCTTGGATGCCTTGATGCGCCCTATTTCATAGTCGTAGGTCTCCATGTATCCTTTGGAGCGCATGGCGATGAGGATAGACGAGGAGATGCCCGAAGTCTTGAGCAGCTCGGCCTTGCTGACTTCCCGGACAAGTTTGTCGTTTTGTAGTTTGATGGCGGAAACCATATCTGACAAGTCGAGATATTTCATCAGGAGGTCATAGCGTTTGGGCGTCTTCTCCAGCGAGGCAGCCAAGTCGTTGAGGGCCTTTTCTGTACGGTAGGCTTTGGTCAGCTTGACGTGGGTCTCAGTCTTGGGGGAGAAAGCCTTCTTGATTTCTTCTCTGATGGTCAGAGCTTTCTTCTTCATAAGCGAACGGAGAATACGGGTAAGCTGGGACTCCTTGCAGGCTTTCTGGACATGTGAAATGGTTTTGAACCCTCGGGTTTGTATCAGTTCAAGGATATCCATTTCCTTTTTGGTCAGTTTCTCCCAGTTGTCAAAGTCCTCAACAAGTTCCAACTGAGTTTCACTTTCCAACTTCATTCCCGAAGGAACAGCCGCCTTGTAGACATCGCCGATGGGGCATATATAGTATTGACTGATCCACTGCCAGAATTTTATTTGTTGCGTTATGACTGTGGGTTGCTTGTCTACTACGTCAATGATATCCTTGACAGTGTATTTACCCTTGGGTTCGTCTTCGTAGATGCGGGTGACAATACCTGTGTGGAACTTTGCTGTACCGAAAGGAACGATGACTCTGCCACCTACGCACGGAGCACCCTCAATGCCGGGGGGAACACGATAACTGAAAGAACCTTCAAGGGGCAAGGGTAAGATGACGTCAATATACATGATATGCAGATAGCTTTATATGGGTTGGGTTGCATCGGCAAGCCATTTGCGGTCTTGCGAATCATCCAGAAGAGGCATCAACCGGGAATGTACAAGGGCATGATAGTCGTTCAGCCAGTTCTTCTCAGTGACTGTCATCATGCTGAAATCAATAGGTTTGGTGTCAATAGGACAGAGGGTCAGTGGTTCAAATTGTACGAACTGTCCAAACGCAGTGTCCTTAAAAGGAACACAGAGCAGCATGTTCTCTATGCGTACGCCGAACTTGCCTTCCAGATACAGGCCAGGTTCGTTGGTAACAATAATGCCATCGCAGAGAGGTGCCGGCTTGTAGTTCATGCGTATCTGATGGGGACCCTCATGCACGCTGAGGTAGGAGCCGACGCCGTGACCCGTGCCGTGGCCGAAATTATAGCCTTCCTGCCACATGGCATAGCGCGCAGCCAAATCCAGTTGGGTGCCACAGGCGCCTGATGGGAAACGGCACCGGCTCAAGGCGATATGTCCCTTAAGTACTAAAGTATAGATGAATTTCTCTTCTTGAGTAGGTTCACCCAAGGCGATAGTCCGGGTGATGTCAGTCGTACCGTCAAGATACTGGGCGCCTGAGTCCAGTAACAGGAGTCCATGGGAACTCAAGGGGGCATCAGTCTGTGGAGTGGCCTCATAGTGAACAATGGCACCATGGGCGGCATAACCTGCAATGGTGTCGAAACTAAGCCCTTGGTACAATGACTGCTGAGAGCGCAACTGCTCCAGTTTGTTGCTGATGCTGATTTCGGTTTCATGCCCGGCTTGCACGGCAGGTTTCAGCCAGCGAAGGAACTTGACAAGGGCTATGCCGTCACGCTCCATTGCATGGCGAAAACCGTTTTTCTCTACGCTGTTCTTGATGGCTTTCATTCTGCTCAGAGGTGATGGACCGATGGAGAGATGTTTGTTTCTCAGTGCATCGTAGAGGGCTTTGTTGACATCAGGGGTAAGTAATAGGCATCCTCCGTGATAATGTCGGAGGTATTCACTTACTGCAGAATAATCCTGTACTTGTATCTTGGATGCAGATAGATATGCCATAGTGTCAGAAGGAAGTTTCCTGTTGTCGATAAACAGAATAACATCTTTTTCAGTAACCAGACAAAAAGCTACAAATACAGGTGTGCAGTGAACATCATTGCCTCGCAGGTTCAGTAGCCAGGCAATCTCGTCCAATGCTGTAATGAGCATGCCTGTACAGTTTATTTGAGAGAGTTGGATGCGCAGGCGTTTTAGTTTCTCCCCTGTGGTCTCACCTGTAAACTCCAGTGGGTGAATTTTAACAGGACAAAGTGGTAAGGCTGGCCGGGTTTCCCATATTTCCTTGAAAGGGTCCCAATGGGTATTGATACTGATACCGCCTGTCGCGAGTTTTTGTTCCAAAGCCTGAACATCGGTTATGGGATTAACCATACCGTCCATTCCGACGCATGCTCCTTCCTGCAATTGCGTGAGCAGCCACTCGGAGATATCTGGTGTTGAAGGAAGTCCTTCCTTCATGAGTTGAATGTCAGTGCCCTGCAGTTCTTGTGCAGCAGCCAGATAGTAGCGTGAGTCAGTCCACAGTGCAGCTTTATCGAGAGTGATGACAGCTGTTCCGGCCGAGCCTGTGAACCCAGTCAGCCATTTGCGGCTCTCGTAATGCAGTGGAGTATATTCACTGGCATGGGGATCAGTTGTAGGGACAATAAAAGCCTGCAGGCTGTGCAGTTTCATGAAGTGGCGCAGAGCCTTGATGCGTTGTTGTATGCTTTCATTCATGTCGGTGAGTCTGTTCGTAAATGCAAATTTACATTTTTCTAGTGTGTAATTTGTCTAAGATTTTTGTAATTATGTATTTTTTTCCGTAAGTTTGCATCATAGTAACTTTTATTTTTAACAATTATGAGAAAATTACTTTTTACACTGATTGCTTTTTGCAGCTTAATGCTGGGCAATACGGTGAATGCGCAGGTTAAGTTTGGTGTTGTCGGCGGTTGGAACGTCAGCAAGGTGTCCTATGAAGATCTTCAGGGAACGGCAAAGAGCCGTTCGGGATGGTATCTCGGCCCTAAGGCTCAGTTTACACTTCCGTTGGTGGGCATAGGCCTGGATGTTGCTGCGGAATATTCTCAAAGAAAGCTTAATGCAGATGGCAACAACAAGACCTATCGCAGTATAGAGATTCCGTTGAACCTGCGTTACCAGATAGGAATCAATCTGGCTAAAGTATATGTGATGACAGGTCCCCAGTTTGGTTTCCAGGTAGGCAGTGATATATGGAACGTAAAGGATCCTACGAATACAACCGCAGCTCAGGAAACCTTCAAGTTGAAAAAATCCAATGTTTCATGGAATGTTGGAGCAGGTGTGCAGCTGTTCAGCCATCTGGAGGCTGGCATAGGCTACAATTTTGCCCTGAGCAAGTATGCCAAACTGTTGAATGGTGACGGAACCATAAAGGCTAATACTTGGCAGATTCAAGTGGCTTATTTGTTCTGATAAAATCCTGATACATTAATATCTGTCGGCAGGAGGGATGCTTCTTACAAGGGAGAACCCTCCTGCTGATTTTATATATACTTACTTTAGTGTAGGCAAAATCCTATGTGAGCGACAGTCTAAGGCTTCGAGTCCAATGCGGGAAAACATTTTTCCTTAGTGCTGGCCGGCTATGGCTATTTCCTGTTTCTGTAGAAAAATTTGTTGTTTCTCCTGCGTTGTTTTGAAGAATTGTTTTTCTCTTCCTTAGTCTGCAGGGACGGGTAGCTGATACGAGTATGATAAATCATTTTGAGACTGGTTATCAAAACATCCTTAGCTTGCTGGACATCGCGGAAAGTGATTGGACAGTCTTTCAGATAGCCTTCACTCATCTTCGTATCAACAATCTTGTCGACCAAAGCCTTGATAGAGGCATCATCAATGGTTTTAAGGCTTTTGGATGCGGCTTCGACAGAGTCGGCAATCATCAGTATGGCCTGCTCCTTCGTAAAGGGATTTGGGCCCGGGTACCTGAAGATGGATTCGTCAATTTCCTCATCAGGGTGCTGGTTGCGATACTTGATGTAGAAATAGGATGTCTGGCTGAGGCCGTGATGTGTCAGGATAAAATCCTTGATAGACCGTGGCAGACCATATTTGTCGGCCAGTTCCAATCCGTCAGTCACATGCTGGATAATGATTTGTGCACTGCGTTCTTCTGGCAGGGAGTCATGTGGGTTGGTACCGCTTTGGTTCTCGGTAAAATATGTAGGATTCTTTATTTTCCCGACGTCATGATATAGCGCGGCGGTCCTGACGAGCAGGGCGTCGGCATTGATCTTGGTTGCTATCTCGTTGGCCAGGTTGGCAACTTGCATGGAGTGGTTGAAGGTGCCTTGAGCCTGCTTGGAGAGTTCATGAAGGAGGGGATGACTGACGTTGGATAACTCAATGAGAGTAATGGGAGATGTAAATCCAAAGGCTTTTTCCATGAGGTAGAGGAAAGGATAGGTGAAGAGCAGCAGGATGCCGTTGATGGCTTCAGACGCATACCATTTGGAATCAAGCATGTCAAATGTGTGCCCCTGCCGCAGTTCTGTGCATAGCATGAAAATCTCTGTCAATGCGGTGATGATAAATACGCTTTGGAAAAGTTGGGAACGTGATGTCAGTTGCTTTAGGGAGAAAATGGCGATAATGCCGGAGAATGTTTGTGTGATGATAAAAAGGTAGGGATCCTGCAGGGAAAGCGAAGAAATGGCAATGGCCATGAAATCGGTGAAGAATGCCGTGCGGGAATCCATGAACACACTGACAAAGATAGCGACAGCAGTGATGGGAACGTAGTAAATGTGCTGTACGTTATTTTGTGAAATGACGGAAACGGCTATCGCAAAGATGGTAATGAGCAGGTAGAGAAGGCATACGCTGCGCAAGTTCTGGAGGTAGTCTTTGCGGTATAGATATAGGTATATGAGGAATGCTGTCAGTAAAGCCAGTACCAGCAGGAAGATGCCTCCAATCTGTGTGTAAATGTTGCTCTTTTTCTGGTCTCTGCTCAGGGATGCTTTGGTGAGTGATTCTATGATAGCGGCTGTCTGGGGAGTGACAATTTCTCCCCTGTCTATAATCTTTTCGCCCAACTGGACATATCCTTTGAAGTAGGATATGGAGTTGAGTGCTTCTGCATATTGTGCGGTTGTCTTTTTCTCGTCATAGCTGAGGTTGGCACTCAGGTAGTCGTTAAGGTTGCTGCGGCTGAGGATTTCCTTATTGAAATGGGTCGAGTCTGCCTGATTCAGGATATAGACGTAGGCCGAATGTGTCGTAAATATTTTCTTTGTGGGGCGTGCCACGGCCGTAGTACCTTTTTCTATGCGTATGGCTGTACAGCCGCTGTCAAGAACTGTGGTATAGTCGTGGCTGTCCATGATGCCGGCCTCATAGACTTGTGCGATACTGGTATATATGTAGTGCTTGTAGTCTTGGGGCAGAGCCTGCATGGTGCCATTTTTGAGATCTTGGGAGAGGTTCTTTAACTGGACGCTTGCAACCGATGGCTCCAGTCTGTAGTAGGGCTGGAAATGGTGCAGCGCACTGTCGCGCTCGGCTTGGACTACCTGTTCGCTCTTGTATATGGGGAAGTCAAAATCGGCAATGATTTGGCCATACTTCCATGGCTTTCCGATGGTATAGTCGTAGGAGACACTGTGCTCGTGGGGGAAGAAGGCCACAATGAGAATAGCCGATACGAGAACCAGCAGGATTCTCGTTATATTCTTGGTAATAGATGATTTTGTATTGTCCATGATTCTGATGACAGATTTGTACAAAGGTAGTCATTTTAAAATAAGTTCCGTTGAATGGCTGTTGAAAATTTATGCTCTTGTTTCTGCTATAAGAACTATATTGTTGAATCTTCTGTGTAAAAAAGGCTGAAAAACAGAAAAAAGATGTAATTTTGTGGCCTTAAACACAGTAAAAAAGAGTAAATGTCACAAAGGGAAGTGCGCGTGCGTTTTGCACCGAGTCCTACGGGACCACTCCATATAGGTGGTGTGCGTACAGCGCTATATAATTACTTGTTTGCCCGTAAGAATGGTGGCAAACTGATTCTAAGAATAGAAGATACCGATTCCACACGCTTTGTTCCCGGCGCAGAGGAATATATCATAGAATCTTTCAAATGGTTGGGAATAGAGTTTGATGAAGGTGTTGGTGTAGGCGGAGACTATGGTCCGTATCGCCAGTCTGAGCGCCGTGATATATATAAGAAATATGTTCGGCAACTGTTGGATGCCGGCAGAGCTTATATAGCCTTTGATACCCCCGAGGAACTTGATGCCAAGCGCAGTGAAATAGAAAATTTCCAGTATGATGCTTCGACGAGAGGCATGATGCGTAATTCCCTGACGCTTCCGCCGGCCGAAGTGGAGCGGCTGATGGCAGAGGGGAAGCAGTATGTCGTGCGTTTCAAGATAGAGCCCGGACGTGATATCCACGTGAATGATATCATCAGAGGGGATGTCAGTGTCAATTCCTCAATATTAGATGACAAAGTTCTTTACAAGAGTGCCGACCAGTTGCCTACTTACCATTTGGCAAACATCGTGGATGACCATCTCATGAAGGTCTCTCACGTTATCCGTGGTGAAGAATGGCTGCCGTCAGCCCCGTTGCATGTGTTGCTCTACGAGGCTCTGGATTGGAAGGACAGTATGCCCCGGTTTGCCCATCTGCCCTTGTTGCTGAAGCCTGTGGGCAATGGCAAATTGTCAAAGCGCGATGGTGACAAGTTGGGTTTCCCGGTATTTCCCTTGGAATGGCATGACCCCAAGTCGGGCGAGACTTCCTCAGGCTACAGGGAAAAGGGCTATCTGCCTCATGCCGTAGTCAACTTCCTGGCACTGCTGGGATGGAATCCCGGCAATGACCAGGAGATTATGTCAATGTCGGAACTGACAGCCTATTTCGATTTGGAAAAATGCAGCAAGAGCGGTGCCCGTTTCGACTATCAGAAAGGCATATGGTTCAACCACCAGTATCTGCTGATGCAGGATGCTGAAGACTGGGTGCCTGAGTTCGACAGGATACTGCAGGCCAACGGCATCACTTCCACGCCTCAGCAGGAAGCCCGGGTGGTGGAACTGATGAAGACCAAGGTAGTGGAATACACCGACAATGACGGGAACAAGAAAAAACGCAATATCAGTTTCGTGAGCGACCTGTGGCCGCTGACAAAGTTCTTCTTTGTAGCTCCTGAATATGACAAGGAAGATAAATTTGTCCGCAAGAACTGGAAGGAAGACACTGCTGCCGAGATGCAGGAGCTTCTGGATGTGCTGGCTCCATTGGAGGATTTCAGCGCAGAGGGTCAGAAAGCTGCGGTCGATGCCTGGGTTGAAAAGACAGGCAAGCGTCCGTGGAATGCATGGCGCGTAGCTCTTGTCGGCACCGGTCAGGGACCTGATATGTATGAACTTTCGGCATTCTTAGGCAAGGATGAAACTTTGTGCAGGATGCAATCGGCAATTAAAGCTCTTGGATAATGTATACAGTAGGAATAATCCTGTATGGCATAGCTGTCTATATCGCATCATTCTTTAACCGGAAAGCCAAATTGCTCTTTGCCGGCCAGCGGCAAAGTTTCAGGATTCTCAAGGAGAAGATTGACCCTGAAGCAGATTATATATGGTTTCATGCCGCATCCTTGGGCGAATTTGAGCAGGGGCGGGTGCTTATGGAGAGCATACGTCGGCAGTACCCGCATTACAAGATTTTGCTGACCTTTTTCTCGCCTTCAGGATACGAGGTAATGAAAAACTATCAGGGGGCAGACGTAATCTGCTATCTGCCCTTGGATACATTCTATAATTCTACGAAATTCCTGAAACTGGTCAATCCCAAGATGGTCTTCTTCATCAAGTATGAGTTTTGGGCGAACTATCTGTATGACTTGAAGCATAAGCATATCCCCACATACAGCATAGCAAGCATCTTCCGTTCCGACCAGGTGTTCTTCAAGTCCTACGGGTTGATGTATATGAAGATACTGGGTTGTTTCACCCATTTTTTTGTTCAGAATGAGGAATCCCGCATTCTGTTGGCCCAAAAGGGTTTCAATAATGTCTCCGTAGTCGGCGACACGCGCTTTGACAGGGTGTTGCAGATACGGGATGCCGCCCGCGATATACCCATGGCCTCTGCCTTTGCCCGGCAGACAGGGGATGACGGCTATATGATGGTAGCGGGCAGTTCATGGCCGCAGGACGAAGACATCATCATAGATTACTTCAACCGCCATCCCGAACAGCGCCTCATCCTGGCTCCCCATGTTGTCAGCGAGGCCCATCTGCATGAAATAGAGGAAAAGCTGCGGCGCCCCTCCGTGCGCCTCTCCCAGGCAACAGAGGAAACGGCCGGCGCGGCTTCCTGCCTGATAGTCGACGGCTACGGCATGCTGTCATCCATCTACCGCTATGCCCGGCGAGCCTATATCGGCGGAGGTTTCGGAGCAGGAATCCACAACGTGCCCGAGGCTGCCGTATACGGCATACCGACCATCATCGGTCCTAACAACAAGAAGTTCAGGGAAGTACAGCAGCTTATTGCAGAAAATGCCACCTTTGAAATCCATTCTCTTGAGGACTACGAAGCCATCATGGCGCGTCTGGACGATGATGCCTTCTGCCGCCAGGCCGGAGAACGGGCCAAGGCGTTTATAGAGCGTGAGGCCGGAACGGTAGATAGAATAATGAGTGAAATAGATTTTTAATATTTCCCAGGAAAAACAGTAAGAACAATGGAGTTTTTTAAACAATTTAATTTTCAGGATTTCCTGACATGCTTTTTTGCCCTGCTGGCTGTCATCGATGCCTTGGGCGCAACCCCTATCATCATAGACCTCAAGCACAAGGGACGGCAGATAAACGTGGAACGAGCCACATGGATATCATTGTCGCTGATGGTTATATTCCTCTTTTGCGGTGAGTGGATACTGCAGCTGTTCAGTGTCGACATCAAGTCGTTTGCCATAGGCGGAGCCATCATCCTGTTCCTCGTGTCGCTCGAGATGCTCATGGACGTCAACCTGTTCAACAATACCGCTGACGCCACCGACTCGGCCACCCTGATACCCGTGGTTTTCCCCCTGCTGGCCGGTGCGGCAACCTTTACAACCCTGTTGTCCTTCCGTTCTCAGTTTTCAATGATAACCATTCTGGCAGCCCTGATATGCAACATGTTGTGGGTATACATCGTGTTCAAGCTCGCCCTGAAAGCCGAGAACACCTTCTCAGGGGCCACTATCTTTGTGATGCGCAAGTTTGTGGGCATCATTCTTCTGGCCATTTCCATACGTCTGTTTACCTCCAATCTGTTCCCCTTGATAGAGAGTATCCGTCAGGGAACAGGCCAATAGTGGGCCTATGGGCGAAGAGGCATATCCCATACTGTACCATTTAGTCGAACTGCTTGCAGAGAAGACAGGAACCGATGCCGCTCTTATCCAGATGGTCTTTGCCGGCATTGTCCTGCCCGTAGTGTTGCTGGGCTATCTGGTGCTGTCCTATGCAGGCCTGTTTCTGTTGCCCCGCCTCAGGCAGAAAGGGCGCCCCCTTGCCCAGGTCATATGTATCGGCCTGACGCTGGCCGTCATAGCCGGCATGGGTGGGCTGATAGTCTATATAACCGTGTAAATAAGCAGATGAAGCAGCGGCAAAGCAACATAGAACTCCTTCGCCTGGTGGCCATGTTCCTTATCGTGTTCACCCATACCAATTTCTTTTCGCTGGGTCGCCCCAAGATAGCAGCCTACAATGCCGAGCCCCTGTGGATTACCCTGAGGTTTGCCCTGCAGAGCTTCACCTATATCGGCGTCAATCTGTTCATACTGATATCCGGCTATTTTGCCATAAAGCCTAAGTTCAGGTCGGTGTGCGGTTTCCTCTTTCAGGTACTCTACTTCTCGCTGGCCGTGCTGGCCCTTCTTGCCGTGGCCGGATGGGTGTCGGGACAGCCGCTGGCCAAATGGAGCTATCTGGGCGATGCCTTCATGATACTGTCGCGTTTCAACTGGTTTATCCCGGCCTATCTGCTGCTCATGTTGTTTGCCCCCATGATAAACGATTTCTGCGACAAGGCCTCACGGCAGGAACTGGGCCTGTTCATCCTCCTCCTCTTTGCCGCATCGTCATACCTGGGCTGGGGACTGCACTACAGCAAGGAGTTCAACGACGGCTACTCCTTCGTATCCATGATATTGCTCTATGTCGTGGGGCGCTATCTCCACCTGCACCCCTCCTGGCTCGTTGCCCGCAGTATCAGGACCGATGCCCTGCATTTCGGCCTGTATGTCATTCTGAACACAGCCATAGCCCTGTGGCGCATACAGAATCCCTACCGTATGAGCCTCTATGCCCTGAACAACCCCTTGCAGTTGTATGGGGCGGTATGTTTCTTCCTGTTCTTTACGAAACTGAAGTTCCAGAGCATCCATGTCAACCGACTGGCAACAGGAACCTTCGGTATCTTTCTCCTGCAGATGCACCCCCATGTCATACCCCATTTCCGCGAATTGATCAAGACCCTCCATGCCAGTCAGCCCCACGCCGTCTTTCTGCTGTCCCAGTTGGGCGTAGTGCTGCTGTTCTGTCTGGCAGGTCTCGTCCTGGACTGGCCCCGTCGGTGGCTGTGGGGCAGGGCGGACTCACCGCTCGTCTCCCTCTATGGGCGGGCCAAGACATGGCTGGTCTCACTTGCGGCGAAGTAAGCATATCCCATCCGATATTTTTTTGTTCGTTTTCCCTATGCCATTTTGACAGTCGGTAAAGGGGAAACCCTTGTTGTGAAGGCCATTTCTTATCCCCTCTCAGAAGGCACTGCAGAGGGGATAAATTTTGTAGGCCTACGAGATTTCACTGGCAGGCCTACCAGTTTCAACGCGTAGGCCTGCCAGCAAAAACGCTCAGGCCGGAGGAAAAACACACTCCCTCCAGAGCAGCAGAAAAAAGATGTCATTTTGACCTATGGGGTTGCTTCAGAGATAGCTAATACTCTGTGATAAACTTTTAACAGAAATGGTAAATATTTCCCAGACTTCCTCGTTGATTCTTTGTTTTTTTCGTACATTTGCAACAATGTACTTCCAATCGCCGTAAACGGCGCATGCTGTTGGTAAGAATCCCTGAGCGCAGGGTGGCAGTGCAGATTTAGTGGAAAATTATTAATAACGACATGAGCAGTTATTAGGAGAACATAGAAATCTCGCAAATTTCAAATGATCTGAATTCTGAATAATTGTGAATGTTCGCGCTTATAGCGTGGACGTCACTTATCATTCAGATGGGCAATGCGAGAGCCTCTATGTTCGATAAGAGCGGACACGCTTTTATCGTATATAGATGCTTTAAGCGCAAATTAGCCCCAAGAGTCTCGATAAGTGCTTTTGTCCTAAAACTATAAGCGTTAAAATGCAAGACAAAAACATTAAACTGTTGCAAAAGGTGCTGGAGGAACTATATGTGTCAAAATGGATATTTTACAGAAATTTATCATTTCAAAGAAACGCCACTTTTTGAAAAAGTTACAGCATCATTTATTATTTTTAAGTTCGTAAAATCTAAAGAAAAGAAAGATACAATAAAACTATTTCAATATAAAGGGCATAGAACAATAAAACATTATCAATTTAAATTCAAAAAAACAATGAAAAAATTATTTGTCACTTTCGCAGCTTGCATGTTCGCAGCAGTATCTAGTTTTGCACAGTACAACGTCGGCACATCTACCACCAGCCGTACCGACATGTTTGGTAACACAGTAACGACTCATCGTGATGCTTATGGCAGGACGACTGGTACTTCAACAAC
>CACYCZ010000039.1 GCA_902773055.1 uncultured Bacteroidales bacterium | reverse complement strand
AGTTCATAGAACTGTGAGCTGTTTTCCCAGCCCCAATTTTCTGGGAACTGAGAATTCAGAGGTAGTTCCGTACTGTAATACGGCTGTGTTTGTTTCCCATATGAATTAATCAACATGGGATTGTTGATTAGAGAATAGATTTCCTCCAGCAGTTTGTTTACGGAATCATAACTGCTGGTGGTTTTTCCATTTCCATAGCAGTAATTTCCTACTGCTCGGGCAATACCAATCTGTTTATGAGGCTCAAATGGTTTTATGAGCTCCATGATTAATAACTTGATGTCCTTTTGAACATCTCCAAGGCCAAGAATAATCTCCTTTGCCATACTTTCAGCAGAATGAAATCTAAAATCTGCTGATTCGTCAAAAAAAATTGTTTTCATATTAATGAAATTTAAATTAAAAAATGTTTGGAGCTACTCCGACACCAGTCTGCTTTTATGCGCGCTAAACAAATCAAGTGCCCCCTTGGGATTTTCCCTTAGGCGATGCAAATTTACTTCTATATCAGAAATTTACCTATTAATGCAAACACAAAAAAAGCCCATTACGTGAAGGTAATGAGCCAGAATGAGTAAAAGTTCGTCAGGATGATTTTTGGGATGAGTCAGGATGAGTTTTTCCCAAAAAATGAATCCAATTTGTTCAATTTATTCCTTGTCGAGCACAGCTTTTATATCGCTCAATTTAACATAATCTTTTCTACATTTTTTTTTCTGTTCCTCACTCCATTGGGATAGATGTCTTGGAATGCTGGCTTTTAGTTTCGTCCTAATGGAATAGCGCTTTTGGGACATTCTATTAGCAATTTTAATGATTTCTGTTTCAGTAATTTTTGGGAGTAATTTCCATGCGATAAGCTGTTTTAGAAAATCTGTGTGTTCTTCTTCATTACAAACATATTCTGAATCAAATAATGCTAATTGTAGCAATGCAAGGTCTACATTCCTCATTTTCGAGATGCCAGTCAGAGCATTCTCTCCAACAGCCACAATCAACGCTTCTTTTACTTTCTCTTTAACATATTCACTTGAATGTATGAAAATATCATAGTTTATTTCTGCATCTCCTGTCACAGGCAGTGACTCATGGGAAGTTGTAGGTTCTGGGGATGTGGCATCTTGCTCAGCATAAAATTCCAGTGAAAGTTCATCGTACTTCTCCATCAGATCATCACAGAACTGATACACACCATCGCGCTTCAGTGGCTCTAAGTATTCTTCGCCAAAACTATCATAAAGGGGTTTCGGGACTTTTATGGTTTGCATATAACATCCATCTTCATCGCAAACTGCTTGTTCATAATCTTCAAAACCGTAATCATAGTCATATTGTTGAGCAGCAGCTTTTATTGCCTCGCACATCAAATGCCAGTCCTCTCTTTTTCTTGCAAAACTCCGGACCACACATTCGATATCTTTCTTCTTGAACCTTTTCGAAAGTTTCTCCCAATTTATGCTGGATAGTATTTTTTTTGTCAGCTCGCGTTGGGTAAACTCTTTCGGGTCAATAGCTTCTTGGTATTCTTTGACAGCTTCTATCAGTTCTTCATGGTTTCTTTTCCACTCAGGCCTATTCTCGAAAGCTGTTGACAATTGCGTAAGGTAATTCTGTATACCATTATTTATATATGGTAGCTTCGAAAGATACAGGTGGACCAAGGGGAATACCACAGAAGGTATGCTGACTATGTTTTCTTGTCTGTCCGGTAATAAATTCTTACCCTTTGGCAACATTAATGCTAAAGAACAAATATAGTACGCATCATTGAATGATTTCAGGTACTTGGCCTGATGTTTTGCATCAAAAGGGTCAATTTCTTTCCTGGCCAACATCCATTTCTCAAAAATAAGCTTGTTGATTGTTCCAGGTTTTTTGATATCAAACGCATTCAGTGACATTCTGTCTTCATAAACCAATTTTCTTGACGTATCCATAATTCCATTTTTAATGTTTTCGATGCAAAACTACGCATAATTGTTGTAGCTTGTTACTTTTCATGTAAAATTTTTCTTCACATTCGGCTGCCAATCAGAATATTTTCGTAATTTTGCATTGCATCTGCATCGATGAAAGTTCTGGTGTGAACAAGGAATGTTGAGCAGTGCACTACATTAAGGAAAAAGCGTCACACGATGCTTTGTCAATTGGTCATCTGAAATTACCACAGAAGATTGCAAGCCAATGACAAAAGCAGAGTCTGATGCCACGGGTATGCTGGATATGTATCCCCGTTGTGTGCTAGGAGGCTAACCAAGCCTTCATAGCACACTTACGGGTGTATCAGCAATACTTCACGTGGGTATCACTCTGTTCATCAACTTGCAAGGGCTGTGGTAGGCCTCAGATGATGGATGGGCAGAAGTGATTACCCACGTTTTTTT
>CACYCZ010000038.1 GCA_902773055.1 uncultured Bacteroidales bacterium | reverse complement strand
GGCTGGACCGAGTCGGTGTTCAAGGGCGGCATCAGGGAGATGCCCGAGCCTGAGGGCATCAGCCGTGTCAGGGTCGGTGCTGATTCGGGTCAGTGGTATGACCTTGAAGGTCGCGAGGTGAGCCGTCCTGCCCGGGGGCGTATCTATATCAACCGCGGGCGCAAGGTGCTGAAGCGCTGAGCAGGCTGCCGGTGCAGCGTAGCGGAGCCGTAGGTGTCGTTTCCCTTTTCTCCTTCCTCCTTGGCGATGCCGCGAAGTGCGGCTTTTCTCTCAATGAGGATTCAGGTGTTTCTTTTTCTTTGTATTTGGCAACCGTTGCGTGTCTTGTGGCAGGCAAAAGTTGTGTATCTTTGCAGGATAAAAGCAGAAAAGATGGCTGTTTCAGAAAATATCACAGAGTTAGGGACGAAACCTGTAGGCAGTTTGTTGCTGAAATATGCAACTCCGGCAGTCATAGCCATGACAGCATCATCGCTCTATAATATTATCGATGCCGTCTTCATAGGTCAAGGCGTGGGTCCATTGGCTATAGCGGGTGTCTCGCTGAGTTTTCCCGTCATGCAGGTGACCAGTGCATTTGGTGCCATGGTGGGTGTGGGAGCGGCTACACTCCTGTCGGTCAAACTTGGGGAAAGAGACTACGACACGGCAAAGAAAATCCTGGGCAATGTACTGTTGCTCAATATTATCATGGGGGTTGTGATGGGACTCCTGATGTTGGCTTTTATCAATCCTATACTGTATTTTTTCGGAGCGAGTGACGAGACGGTGGGCTATGCCCGCGATTTTATGACTATCGTCTTGCTGGGTAATGTGGTGACCCATCTGTATCTGGGCATGAACTCCCTGCTCAGGGCTTCCGGGCATCCCCGTCAGGCGATGTTTGCCACGATAGGAACGGTGTGTTTCAATATCCTGTTGGCGCCATTGTTTATCTATGGCTTCAAATGGGGCATTCGGGGTGCTGCTGCAGCAACCGTGCTGAGTCAGATACTGGTGCTGGCTTGGGAACTGAAACTGTTCAGCAATCCCAAGGAGTTTATTCATTTTCAGCGTGGCAGCATAGGCCTGGACTATCGTATTGTGAGCGGGACATTGAGCATAGGCATGTCGCCGTTCCTGATGAATCTGTGTGGCTGTGTCGTTACAGTGTTTTTCAATTGGAGCCTTGCCCACTACGGAAGCGATATGGAGATTGCAGCCTATGGCATCAATAACCGCCTGGCTTTCTTCTTTGCCATGATAGTGGTGGGGCTGAACCAAGGCATGCAGCCGATAGCCGGCTATAACTACGGCGCCCGAAAGTTTGACCGTCTGCGCCAGACCCTGATCAAGAGCATGATGGCGGCAACCTATGTGGTATGTGCAGGCTTTGTGTTGTGCATGATGTTTCCCTATGCCTGTGTGCGCGCCTTTACAACCGACAGCCAGCTGATAGAAAGTTCCGTATATGCCATCAGGATTATGTTTCTGGCTTTCCCGATAATAGGTTTCCAGATGGTAACAACAAATTTCTTCCAGTGTATAGGGCAGGTCAGGAAGAGCATCTTTCTCTCCATGACCCGCCAACTGATATTTATAGTTCCTCTGCTGTATGTCCTGCCCAGATATATGGGCTTGACGGGTATATGGTATACCATACCCGTTGCCGATGTGCTGTCGACTTTCCTGACAGGCTATTTCCTGGTCAAGGCACTAAGGCAGTTCAGAAAAGAACAGGTTGTTTCATGATAAATATGTATTAATCGCTATGGATAAAGAGAAAAAATATGCAATATGCCTGGGACGTCAGTTAGGCAGCGGAGGAAGGGAAATCGCCCAATATCTTTCCGATCAGTTGAAATTCACCTTTTATGACAGGGAACTGCTTTATGCTGCCGCAGCGCGAAGTGGATACAGTACTGACATGTTTGAAAAAAGCGATGAAGAAAAAAGCGACTTGCATTCTTTCATATCCCATCTGGTGCCGTTTGTCGGAACGGCAGACTTCTATGGCAATCGTGTTGATGAGGATTTCCTTTTCCGCATACTGAGTGAGACAATCAGAGGCATAGCTGCCGAAGAAAACTGTATCTTCGTAGGGCGCTGCGCCGAGTATATTCTCCGCGAAAAAAAGGATACGATGGTAAGCGTCTTTATCTCAGCCGATGAAACCGACCGCGTGGAGCGCCTGTGCCAGGTGAGGAACATCAAGCCTAATGCCGCCCGCAAGCTGATTTCAACCAACGACAAGCGTCGCGCAGCCTTCCATGACTTCTACAGTTCAGCCCAGTGGGGAAGGGCGACAACTTATGACCTTTGTGTCAACCAGAGCCGTCTGGGTATGGAGAAAACAAAGGAGTATGTGCTGGAATATGTCAAGAAACGTTTTGATATAGAATGAAACGGATTGGCCTGTTGTCGGATACCCACGCCTATTGGGATGAACGCTATGTGCAGTATCTGGAGCCATGCGATGAAATATGGCATGCCGGCGACATAGGGTCGTATGAACTGGCACAGCGGCTGAATGAGATACACCCCCTGGTGGCTGTTCACGGCAATATAGACGGATATGACGTGCGCCGCATGTATCCCGAAAAACTGCGCTGGAAATGTGAGGATGTTGATGTGCTGATGAAACATATCGGGGGATATCCCGGCAATTATGACCGCAGCATATCCGCATCTATATATGCTTCCCCGCCCCAACTGTTTGTCAGCGGTCACTCACACATACTGAAAGTGCAGTATGACAAAACACTGAATCTGTTGCACATCAATCCCGGTGCCGCCGGTATACAAGGGTGGCAGAAAGTGCGTACGCTCGTGAGATTCTCTATTGACGGAAAGGAAATAAAAGACTTGGAAGTGATAGAGCTGAAGTAAAACAATCAGAGCAGCAGACCGATGGAAACCAACAAGGCAAAGACAAACATGTTTCTGGAAGTTTTACCTAAGACCTTGTTGAGAGCCTTTCCCTGATTTATGCTGACCATTTCTTTCCATACCGCTAAGTGCAACGGCAGAAAGAGAGCGGGTAGCAGCAATGCCCATACAGAGTGATGTGGGATGAGTCCGATACAGCAGCCCCATGCCAGGATGCCGGTAAGGAGGTACTGTCTGTTGCCGAAGCGTTCGCCAAACATGGAAATGAGAGTACGTTTCCCGGAACGGCGGTCAGTATCGCGGTCCCGATAGTTGTTGATGATGAGAAGCAGGTCGATGACAAGCCCGGAGGAGAGGGAACACAGGAGGGTGTCGGTGGTCAGAGAGCCAGCCTGAACATAATATGTACCCATGACTGGGACGAAACCAAAGAAAATGTATACCAGCAAGTCGCCCAGTCCGAAATAGGAGAGGACGGTGGTATATAGAAAAGCAAAAATCACACAGGATACACCTACTGCAATGAGCCATAGACTGCCCCAAAACAGGAGTAACAAGCCTATGGTACAAGCTGTGAGAATAGTTGCGGCGATGCCGGCCTGCATGGCCTTGGGAGTAATCCACCCTTGAGCGCATGCCCTTTCAGGCCCCAGGCGGTCGCTCCGGTCAGTACCTTTTTTAAAATCTATGAGGTCGTTTATAAAGTTGGCGGCTATCTGCATCAGTGAAGCAAACAACAGGCATAGAATGGCTGGTTGCCACTTGAAGGTATGGTCACTATAGGCTAAAGCTGTGGCTATGATAACCGGGACCCATGCACCTGTCAAGGTCTTGGGTCTTGCTGCGAGCAGCCATGCCTTGGCGGAATTTGTCTTCATCCGGGGAAATTTACTCATAGGGGTCGTGATTACTGTTTTTTCAAGTGCGAAGTTATGCAAACCTTTTGGAAGAATGGTGTTTTCGGAGAATAAAAGTTGACAGGGTTTAGGGTGAGCGGAACATTTCTGACATGCGAAAAGCAACCAAAATTTGTTTGTTCGCATAAGAATGTGTATATTTGCATCTTAAAACGCAGAAATTATTAACATAAATAAATACTATATATGTCTGTACAAGAAAAAAATATTCAGGCTTTAGTAGAACTTCGTGCCAAAGCTCATCTGGGCGGTGGTGAGAAGGCCATTGCTAAACAGCATGAGAAAGGTAAACTGACAGCTCGTGAAAGAATTGACCTGTTGTTGGATAAAGGAAGTTTTGAAGAACTGGATGTGTTTAAATTGCACCGCTGCCATAACTTCGGAATGGAGAAAAAACAGTATCTGGGTGATGGCGTCGTTACCGGATGCGGAACGATTAACGGACGCATGGTTTATGTGTTTGCTCAGGATTTTACCGTAAATGGTGGCAGTTTGTCGCAGACTATGTCTGAAAAGATATGTAAGGTAATGGATCTTTCCATGAAGATGGGAGTACCATGTATCGGCTTGAATGACTCAGGTGGCGCCCGTATACAGGAGGGTATTACCTCACTGAGCGGATTTGGCGAAATTTTTCAACGTAATATAGAGGCAAGTGGTGTCGTGCCCCAGATTTCTGCAATTTGCGGCCCTTGTGCTGGTGGTGCTGTGTATTCACCGGCAATAACCGATTTTGTGTTTATGCTCAAGGGAGTATCCAATATGTTCCTGACGGGACCAAAAGTGGTAAAAACAGTCACCGGTGAGGATGTTACTGCAGAAGAATTGGGTGGAGCGTCGGTACATAGCACCAAGAGCGGCGTGGCTCATTTTACTGCTGATACAGAAGAGGAACTTGCCAACAGTATCCGCAAATTGTTGACCTATCTCCCGCAGAACAACATGGAGGAGACCCCTCGCGTGGAATGCAAAGACCCAATCAACAGAAAAGATGACAAACTAAACACGATACTTCCTGATGACCCCAACAAGGCATATGATATGTATGAGGTTATACAGTCAGTGGTAGACAAGGATTCATTCTTTGAAGTTCATGAAAAGTTTGCCCGGAATATCATTGTTGGCTTTGCCCGTTTCAACGGACAGACTGTAGGTATAGTTGCCAATCAGCCAAAAGTTTTTGCCGGTGTGCTTGACTGCAATGCAAGCCGTAAGGGAGCGCGTTTCGTGCGTTTCTGCGACTGTTTCAATATTCCTATTGTTTCTTTGGTAGATGTGCCGGGATTCCTGCCAGGAACAGGTCAGGAGTACAATGCTGTTATTGACCATGGAGCAAAACTGTTGTTTGCTTACGGTGAGGCTACTGTGCCTAAGGTGACGGTGACATTGCGCAAAAGCTATGGGGGCAGTCACATTGTGATGGGATGCAAACAGTTGAAAGCGGATATGAACTATGCTTGGCCCTCGGCAGAAATGGCTGTTATGGGGGCTGGCGGTGCTGTGGCAATTCTGTATGCTAAAGCAGCCAAGGAACAGGAGAATCCTAAGGCTTTCCTCGCAGAAAAGGAACAGGAATATAATGACCTCTTTACTAACCCATATCAGGCTGCAAGCTACGGCTTTGTTGACGATGTGATTGAGCCTCGAAACACCCGTTTCCGTATTTGTCGTGCCCTGGCAGAACTTGCAACGAAACGTGAGTCCCGTCCGGCAAAGAAGCATGGTAACATTCCATTATAATAAACAGTAATACAGAAAAAATGAGTGTATTGAAAATAAAATCCAACAATCTTGATTTGGAATTACAATTGGATGGAGGCAATTGTATTGACACTGTCCAGAGCAATGGAGAATCCTCTAAGGGTGAGGAACAACTGCATATAGCTTTGATAGCTCTCTCCTTAAACCAAATGCTGAGTCAAGGTGGCAATCATGACTGGGAGACAGAAATGATTACAATCAAGCCTCATGCTACAGAATGGAATTCCAAGACATTCGGCTTTACGAATACGAAATTCTAAAATCAATTATTAAAAAATATCCACATCATGGAATACAAGTATAAAGTTAATGGCGTAGAATATACCGTACAGGTAGCGTCAGTGTATGGCAATAAGGCTCATGTTTTCGTCAATGGAGTATCTTATGAGGTAGAAATGGAAGGTAATACGATAGCAGCTCCGGTTGCTCTTGCTCCTGTGGCTGCTTCGGTTCCACCGGCTCCGGCTTCTTCCGTGGCAGCTGTAGAAGAGGAAAAATCTCCTTCAACCCAGACTCCGGAACCTGTTCAGGAGACTCTCAAGGCAGCCCCGGCTGATATCCCTGCCGGAGGAGCACCTGTCAAATCTCCTCTTCCAGGCATTATCAATGATGTCAAAGTGGCAGTGGGTGATAAAGTTAAGAATGGGCAAGTGCTTCTTATCCTTGAGGCAATGAAAATGGAAAATGAAATCACGGCAGAACAGGAAGGCGTGGTAAGTAGCATTGCTGTCAACAAGGGTGATACCGTCATGGAAGGAACAGTCTTGTTGACGATTGCTTAAGGTCGATTGTAAACTCTGTTATATATTGTAGTTACATTGCAAGCATCTACAGATATGAAAGCGAAATCCATTATAGCAATTGCTTCGATAGTTGCCATTCTACTGATAGGCGGTTTGGCTTATTTGTTCGTCAATCTGCAGAAACAGAAGAGTGAAAATGAAGAACTGCAGCAACTGGCAGCAATGGACAAAAAGGAAATGGAAAATGAGTATGCCCAGTTTGCTCTGCAGTATGATGAGTTGAAACGTTCCATCCGGAATGATTCTCTGATGATAAGACTTACGGAGGAGGAAAATAAAACCAAGAGTTTGTTGGAAGAACTACGGCAAACAAAAAGCAATGATGCCCGGGAGATATCTCGCTTGAAAAAGGAACTTGCTACGGTGCGTGCAGTTTTGCGCAGTTATATCATCCAGGTGGATTCTTTGAATCGGCTGAATGAGTCGCTGAAGTCTGAGAATGAGCATGTGAAGCAACAGTATTCTGAGGCAACGGCCCAGATATCTAATCTTACGACCGAAAAGCAGAGCTTGTCAAATCAGGTGGCAATCGCTTCGCAATTGGATGCAACTGGTGTATCTCTGATTCCCCAAAATAAGAAAGGCAAGACTGAGAAGAAAACCAAGTCAGTGACGCGATTCGTAGTCAATTTTACGATAACAAAGAATATTACGGCAAAAACAGGGGAACGCAAGATTTATGTGCGTGTAACCCAGCCAAACAATTCTGTTGTTGGTCAGACTGGTACTGTTAAGTATGAAAGTTCTACTATCGGTTATTCGGCTATGAAGATTGTGGAGTATACTGGTGAGGAAATGCCTGTAACGGTATATATCAATGTCGGCGAGTTCCTTAGTCCAGGTACCTACCATGCTTATATCTTTGCAGAAGGCACTATGATTGGATCGGGCAGCTTGACTATGGCGAAATAATTTTCCACATTATATTTACGGCAGAGTATATATCTATATTAATTGGATGATATACTCTGCCGTTTTTTTATGTAACTTTTAAGATGAGTTTACGTGTAGAGATTCATAGTTAGTTGTATATGTCGTCCTGCATTTCCTGAAATTGATGAAGATTTCGGGAAACGTTCTTGACTGTGGTAATTCTTGAAAGAATGTTAAAGTGAGTTTTGTATTACAAGTAATACTACTTTCGCTTATTGACTTCTTCAACAACTTCATCTGCCAGACGATGGAAGGCCATACCCGTGATGGTTTCTGGATGCGTGGCAATAGGTGCACCATTGTCACCGCTTTCACAGATACTTTGAACCAGAGGGATTTGTCCCAGCAATGGAAGATTCATCTCCTTTGCCAGATTTCCGACGCCATCCTTGCCAAAGATATAGTATTTGTTTTCGGGTAATTCAGCAGGGGTGAAGTATGCCATGTTCTCAACGAGGCCCAGGATAGGGATATTTATCTTCTCGTTCATATACATGTCAATACCTTTGCGGGCATCAGCAAGCGCTACCTTCTGTGGTGTACTGATGATGATGGCACCAGTGACTTCCAATGTCTGCATGATAGTCAGGTGGATATCGCTTGTGCCTGGAGGGGTGTCAATGATGAAGTAATCCAAATCTCCCCACAATGTGTCAGTAATGAGTTGTTTCAGAGCATTGCTTGCCATTGGCCCCCGCCAAACGGCGGCACTTCCCGGCTGTATGAAGAACCCGATAGATATAATTTTCAGTCCGTATTTTTCAGCAGGGATAAGCATCTGTTTGTCTCCGACCATTTCGCCATAGGGTTGGAAATCTTCTAATTGGAACATTTTGGGAATGGATGGCCCAAAAATGTCGGCATCCAGCAACCCTACTTTGTAGCCCTGTCCTGCGAGTGCTACGGCTAGATTGGCTGCTACGGTGGATTTCCCGACGCCACCTTTTCCTGAGGAGACGGCAATGACATTCTTGACATTGGGCAAGGCTTTTTCTTCTGTTGCTGTGTGCTTTGGGGTAAACAGGGGAGTGATGTTTACTTCTACCTCCGGCCCTGCTTCCTGCCTGATGGCGCTTTCGGCGGTCTTGATTACCGATTTGAAGAAGGGATCAGGGTTCTTAGGAAACAGGATGCTGAACGCAACGCTGTTACCCTCTATGCGGATATCGTCTTGTACCATACCCAGCTCCACGATGTTTTTATTTTCACCGGGGTAGCGTACTGTGCTGAGGGCGTCTGTAATAAGTTTCGGATATAGATTCATGTGTTATTTTTTAGTATGCTGTTATTTTGCTTTAGTCAGTGCAGAGCGTTTGTCGCGCGAGTAGCTCCTGTAGGTGTCCAATTCAATTTCAATGTCAGGTTCTACCAATTGTCCTTCGTGTGGGAGGGCAAAGGAGAGATATTTGATAGGGATACCCCTCAATATCCATTGTTCCTCATAGTAGGTCTTTATTTGCAGCAGTTTCAGCTGGTTGTCACTCAGTGACATGGTTGGAGCATCCTTGTATAGGTCGCGTGTGAAAAAAGTTGGTATCAGATGGTTTGTCTCCATCATGTACAGTGTGTATGTAAAGAGGAAATTGCTGTCGGTCTTCAGGTGGATAAGGCCGTTATTGCGAAGGAATTTTCTGTACCGTTCCAGAAAATATGTGGAAGACAGCCTTTTTGTGGGCTTTTTCATCTGGGGGTCACAGAAGGTGAGCCATATCTCGTCTACTTCATCGGTATCAAAGAAGCGGGTTATAAATTCAATTCTAGTGCGAAGAAAGGCAACATTCTTCAGCCCTTCGTTCAGTGCTTCGGTAGCTCCGGTCCACATGCGTGACCCCTTGATGTCGATGCCAATGAAGTTGCGTTCGGGAAACATCCGTGCGAGTCCGACGGTGTATTCACCTCGCCCGCATCCCAACTCCAGCGTAATGGGGTTGTCGTTGTGGAAAAAGAGTTCTTTCCATCGTCCTTTCATCTCATGCGGCTTGTCCGGGGTTTCAAAGTCGGTTGTTTGAAACACATGAGGATAAGTAGCCATATCGGCAAATTTAGACAACTTATTTTTACTCATATACCTGATTCTCCTGCAAAGGTAATAAAAAACCATCGGATTGGTGTGACCTGTAGGTATGGTAAGAGTGTTGAATATGTGTCCGGATATTTTTTGTGAGCAGAAAAGGACAAAAGTCATAGTAAAGATGTCCAGTTCATCCAAATATTGCTATCTTTGTTTACAAATTTCAAAATAATAATCAATTAAATATATTTTAAGTATGAAAAAGTTATTTCTAATGTTTGTTGCTGCTGTATTGGGCGGAGCTGCCATGGCGCAGTCTTGGGCTCCGGCAGGCAACAAAATCAAGACCCAGTGGGCAGAGCAGATAAACCCTGCTAATCCTCTGCCCGAGTATCCTCGTCCCCAAATGGTACGTCCCTTGTGGCAGAACCTCAACGGATTATGGAATTATGCCATCACTCCGGCAAGTGCTGCAGACTTCAAGGCCGACGGCAAGATTCTTGTTCCGTTTGCTGTAGAATCTGCTCTCTCCGGCGTAGGTAAAATGGTCGGCCAGGACAATGCTCTTTGGTATGAGCGCACCTTTACTGTTCCCAAGACATGGAGAGGCAAGAGCGTTCTTCTCCATTTTGGTGCCGTTGACTGGAAAACAGACGTGTGGGTAAATGGTACCCATCTCGGTCAGCATACTGGTGGATACACTCCGTTTACATACGATGTAACCCCGTACCTGAAAAAGAGTGGCAACCAGACATTGCGTGTTAAGGTCTGGGATGCTACCGATAACTCTTTCCAGCCACGTGGCAAACAGGTAGGCAGTCCTTCAGGAATATGGTATACTCCAGTGACAGGAATCTGGCAGACAGTATGGCTTGAGCCAGTAGCAGCATCGCACATTGCTTCCTACTATGCCGTGTCTGATATTGATGCCAAGACTATTACAGTCAGTGTAGATGCAGAGAACATGCAGGCTGGCGACGTTGTCAAGGTGGAAGTGCTGGAAGGTGGAAAGGGTTACAATCCAGAGAAACCGTCTCAGACCGCTATAGCCAGTGCTGAGGTAGCAGGCGGCAAGGCTGTCATCAATATGCCGAGTGTCAAGACTTGGTCTCCTGATAATCCTTATCTCTATGGTATCAAGATAACCATGAGCCGCAAAGGTAAGGTTATTGACATGGTGAACGGTTATACAGCCATGCGCAAGATATCTGTCTGCCGCGACAACAATGAGCGTAAGCTGAGCAAGCGCATGGCGCTCAACAACGAATCACTCTTCCATTTCGGTCCTTTGGATCAGGGTTGGTGGCCTGATGGTCTCTATACAGCGCCTACTGACGAGGCTCTTCGTTTCGACATTATCAAGACTCGTGAGTTTGGTTTCAACATGATTCGTAAACACATTAAGGTAGAACCGGCACGCTGGTACTATTATTGCGACGTAGAAGGCATTATGGTGTGGCAGGATATGCCCTGTATTGCAGACCACTCTGGTCGCGGCCGTGAAACCCGTTCAAAGGCAGTTTTGGATGCTTCTAAAAACCGTTGGGCAAGCGACAGTTTCATCGGTGGAACAGATTGTAATATTCCTCAGAGCGGCAAGGACAATTTCTACAAGGAGTGGAAGGAAATCATAGAAGCGGTGAAGCCATTCCAGTGTATCGTTGTCTGGGTTCCATTCAATGAAGCTTGGGGACAGTTTGATACAGAGAAGGTAGTGGAATTTACCCGTCAGCAGGATCCTACACGTCTGATTAATGCAGCATCAGGTGGCAATTACCACAACGTGGGTGACATCCAGGATTGTCACCACTATCCACAGCCTGCCATGAATGCCTATGAAGGCAAGTTCGTCAATGTGCTGGGCGAGTATGGTGGTATTGGCTATGCTGTAAAAGGCCATCTCTGGCAGGAAGACAAGAACTGGGGTTACAATGGCCTGAAGCAGAGCGGTCAGGAAGTTCTTGACCAGTATGAGAAATTCGCCGAGTTGCTGAAACACTACGTTCATTGTGGTACGTCAGCAGCCGTATATACCCAGACTACAGACGTGGAGATAGAGTGCAATGGTCTGATGACCTACGACCGCAAGGTTATTAAGGTAGACCCCCAGCGTATTGCCCGTATCAACAAGTCTGTCATTGAAACTATGCCAAAGACAATGGCGAAGTAAAAAATACAAGATTATAATCTCAAAAAAACAAGGCGGAGTCCGTTTGTGCGGTTTCCGCCTTGTTTTTTATGCTGATGCCATGAATTGCATGTTGCTTGTTAACAGTTCTTATACCCCCAGATGTGTCAGACATCAAGATAAATCTGTTTGTATTCTTCCAATGATTTTGAAAGGCTCGCCGGAATATGTTGCAAAATGTTTCTCCGATGACTTGGCAATACTCCTTGCATTGGGCGCATCTGTATGGCCTTTGCGGTGCAGAAAAATGACGTGTTCAATACCGTAGATGTATTTACCACATTGCGTGTGAGACTTTTGTCAGTCCTTCATACATTTCCGCGACTTTCGTATATTCCAAAAATTTCACGCGTTTTTCAATAGCATTGAACATCGACACATGCAGCTTGTCTTCGTATTCTTTGCGCCGACTTGTGTTTGCCACGATGAAAAATCCTGCAAAAAAGTCTTGTAATTCGTAGAACTTAGAAAGTGAGTTCTTGATATCGGTAGTATGCTCTACCTCATAAAATGTAGACGGCATCTCTCGCTCGTTGAACCAAATAACGTCAATAGTCTTTGCCTTTTGCAATAATTTTTCATACGTAAATGCGGGAAGTTTTGTCGTGTCTACAATATCGCCTAAACGCTGACCGATGAACTGGCGATTCTTGTCTTGAGCAGGAATATAGGTTTTAAAATGACGGAATTTTCCTATTTCCACAAGCAATCCTTGATAATACCCGTGGCTGAATTGTTCCTCGCTTTGCTTGTCACCGGGTTTGATATCAAATTTGCGCAACACTTCATCGCGTGAATCTTCAAGTGCCCATAAGCCTGGTTGGATTCTGAAAATCTGCTTGCTGTCTTGCACGATGCGACGGATGCTGGCCTCTGGTGTTTTAGTTTTCCATGCTGAGATGTCTACAATCTCGTTCAGCCGTCGTAGGGTAGCATATCCACCTTCACGACGCAGAGCATCAATGAGCTGTTTCTCTTGTGTAATTTTTTTCATTAGTTGGCAAGCAATGTTATTTGTTGTCGAAAGTGTTATTAAGGTTCTTGGAGGAGTCACTGCGTGGACCAGATGCAAATACAAAGTTAATTTAAAATCTTTGATCTTATTTTCTGCCAGAAGAAAATATCTTTAATCTTGGCTGCCTGAGAGAATAAATATATCCGGGCGTCAGGGATATGGTTTTGTCCCTGGAAATTTTATATTCACCGATGCTGAATGTATGTTCACCATCGCGAAATATACGTTCACCATTGCTGAACGTATATTCAGCATCGGTGAATATAAACACTCAAAGGGATAAAAATGTTTTTGTATTGCAGGGATGACACATTTCCTGCCGTAGGGAGAAGTCGGCTGTATGTTTCTTCTCAATCAGATTGTGCCGATTCTTGGGAATTGGCGGAGTGGATGAACTTTGCTTTTTGTATCTTTGCACTCAACTATGGATAAATCTTCGACTGTTTCTTTCAGGCAGGGCCTGCTGGCGCTGAGTCCGCTGTTTTTGATGGTAGTCCTGTTTGTAGGGCTGAGTTTGTGGTTTCACGATTTCTACAAGGTGCCTTTGCTGATTCTCTTTCTTGTGGCTTCGGCTTTTGCGCTGTGCCTGCTGAAGGGGAGGACGACAGAGGAGCGTGTGGCGGTTTTTTCTGCCGGTGCCGCTGACAGGAATCTCATGCTCATGGTGTGGATCTTTGTTTTGGCCGGTGCCTTTGTGTCGTCGGCCAAGGCCATGGGGGCGGTTGAGGCTACTGTGAATATGACGCTCGTGCTGATACCGGGAAAGATGCTTCTGCTGGGCTTGTTCACGGCAGCGTGCTTCGTGTCGTTGTCCATAGGCACGTCGGTGGGCACGGTGGTTGCACTTGTGCCTGTGGCCGTGGGGCTGGCGCAGCATGCCGGTATACAGTTGCCGCTGATTGTGGCAGCCGTGGTAGGCGGTGCTTTCTTTGGCGACAATTTGTCGTTTATTTCCGATACGACTGTTGTGGCGACCCAGACACAGGGCTGCAGGATGAAGGATAAGTTCAGGACCAATGTCTATATAGCTGTCCCTGCAGCGTTGCTGGCAGCTGGACTCTATATGTGGATGGGTGCTGGTTCGAACGGCGTGGTGGAAATAGGTGAGATAAACGGATGGAAGGTATTGCCTTATGGCTTTGTCCTGGTGGCGGCTGTGATGGGGGTAAATGTCCTGACAGTGCTGATACTGGGCATTGTCCTGACGGGGGGTGTCGGAATGGCGTGTGGTGATTATGACCTTGCCGGATGGCTGGGGCATATTTCTGCCGGTATCGTGGGCATGTCGGAACTGATTATCATCTCCATGCTGGCCGGCGGGCTGTTGGGTGTCATACGTGAGCTGGGAGGCATAGAATGGATTCTTCAGGTCCTGACCAGACGTGTGGGCAGTGTGAGGGGAGCGGAATATAGTATTGCCGCCCTGGTCAGCGTGACCAATCTCTGTACGGCCAACAATACCATAGCCATACTGACCGTTGGTGACTTGGTGCGCAATATAGCGCAGCGTTTCGGTGTTGACCCGAGACGGGCGGCCAGTATTCTGGATATCTTTTCCTGCTGTGTGCAGGGGTGTATACCTTATGGTGTGCAGTTGCTGATGGCGGCAGGTATTGCCGGCATTTCTTCGGTAGAGATAATACCTTACCTGTATTATCCGTTCTTCCTGTTCGTGGTGGCTACATTGGCCATTGCGCTTAGGCGGCTGTAATGCTATTTGTACAGATAGCGTTTGATGCTGCGCTTGGGTGTTTTCTCAAACTCGTCTTCATAGATTTGGAAACTGGCCAACTTGCTGTAGGCTGGCAGTTCTTGGTTCAGCTGGGTAATGCTGAGCTGGATGTTGTGGCGAGCATCTGTGAGTGTCATATGCTGGGCGTCAATCTTCTCCAGGTCGGGATGGATGAGGGCAACGAGTTTGTCATTGCGTGATACGACGATAGACTCTGCCACAAGGGGCAACCCGTTGATTTGGTCTTCAATTTCCTCAGGGTAGATGTTCTGGCCGTTGGGACCCAGAATCATGTTCTTGCTGCGTCCTCTGATGTAAAGATACCCTTCACGATCCAGAACACCGAGGTCGCCGGTCTTCATCCAGCCGTCGGGGGTAAACGATTCACGGGTGGCCTCTTCGTTATGGTAGTAGCCGAGCATGGTGTTGATGCCCTTTACCTGTATCTCGCCCACTTCCTTGTAGGGATTGCCGGAAGCGATGCGGATTTGCATGCGGTCAACGGCCTTGCCGACGGAGCCTTCTCTGAAGTTGTCCCAGGGGGCATAGGCAATGATGGGGGCACATTCGGTCATGCCGTATCCTACGGTGTAGGGGAAGTGAATCTGGTGCAGAAAATGTTCTACGTCCTTGCTGAATGCTGCGCCGCCGATGATAATCTCATATGCTTTGCCTCCGAGCGCCTTGTACAGTTGGTCGCGTATGGCCTTGTATATCCTGTCGCGGACAAAGGGCACTTTGGTGAGAAGGCGTAACCGTGGAGACTGCAGTTTGGGGAATATGTTCTTGCGTACAATTTTCTCCAGGACCAGAGGAACCAGAATGATAATCCAGGGGTGAATCTTTGCAAACATCTCGGTAATGATGCGCGGGCTGGGGGTCTTGGTCAGGAGATGGATATGTACGCCGGTTGCCAACTCGGTAAGAATCTCAAAAGCAAGTCCGTACATATGGGCCATGGGGAGGACAGAGACAACCTGTTGGTGGGGGCCAAGGTCGGGGATAATCTGCGTGGCCCAATAGATGTTGCCCCATAGCGCCCGATAGGGTATCATGACTCCTTTGGAAAAGCCGCTCGTTCCACTGGTATAGCTTATCATGGCCAGTTCTTCGGGCTTGTCGTTGTGGATATGGAGATCTTCAAAGCGCAGGACGTATTTGTGCTCTTTCAGAAACAGTTCATCGGCAAGGTGTGTTTTGTTGAGCTTTTTCTTTTTGGCATAGAGTACATCCAGATTGTCTATAAGCATGACAATGCTGAGTTGCTCCAGTTCGCTGATGTCCAGATCCTCCCAGATACTGCCTGATACGAACAAGGCTTTTGAGTCTGAATGGTTGATGATGTGATGTATGCTTGTAGGCTTGAACTCATGAAGGATAGGCACGGCTACATAGCCGTTGGCCATTATTGCAATGAAATTCATGGCCCATCCGGCTGAGTTCCTGCCGACGAGGGCAACCTTGTCGCCTTGCCTGAGGTTGGCACTGTGAAGCGTAAAGCGCACTTTTTCAATATGCTCGGCTAAATCGCCGTAGGTATATGTTTCCCCTTGGTAGTTAGACAAGGCAGGGTATTTCCAATTTTTGCGTATGGAATTTGAAATCAATTTTAAAAAACTCTGATCCATTTTCCTGATATTATATGTAATGCAAAGGTAACAAAATAAAAACATTATGTGCCATATTCCCATGAGAATATGGCACATAATGTAAATATTTCTGTTTATGAGAGAGCAGTTATCTCCTTGCCCCGCCTGGAAGCAGGGTAGATTTACCTGAACGACCGGACCTGCCGGAATGCTGGTTGGCGTTGTTGCCAGTGCTGGTATGACCTTGCTCATAGTGGCGGTTGGCCGGTGCCTGTACCTGTGGAGCGGGCTGCGGAGTGCTGAAATGGTGGGATTGATGGCCTTTGACCGGAGCAACCTGACGATAGCGTGGCTGATAGCGCTGCTGGTAGAAATCATAGTGCTTGCGGTGGCTGCCACGATACACGTCGACAATATGGCGGCTGTCGTAGTAAAAATGATTCCGTCTGTAGTGGTCATAGATGGAAAAAATCCAGTCTCTTACGCCTGCCCGTACGGGAACCATGAAATAATGGATGCCGCGGTAGCGCTCCCACTGGGCCAGTGTCAAGACATATCTCAGTTTGGCGTCACGCAGTTGACTCTCGCGTACATAGCTTCTGCCCAGATGTTCCAAAGCACGGAAATAGTCATAGTTGATTTCATATACATCAGCCCACTGGGCTTCTGTCAGTCTCAACTCGTAAGCCATCTTGTCGGTCAGGAAGTCGGCCTCTTCGCGTGCACGCTCTCTGCTCATGCTGAAAGAACTGCACATACCAATTATTGCAAAGAATAAAAGTGTAAACAATTTCTTGGTCATAGCTTTCTGTTTTTATAGGTTAATAACTGAAAGGACAGAGAGAATATACCTCATTGGAAAGGGGTAATCGGTTTGTCTCTTTCTATATATAAGACGTTCCGGGAGTGAGAATGTTATCAATAGCAAGTGAGTTTTATTTCTTTTTAACATTTAATCTTGTGGATAATGGTCGTTCTGGCGGTGATAAAAGGAACGGCGACGAGCGAAAATATTTTCACTCGTCGCCGTCTGGTCGGAAAGAGGCGACTCGAACGCCCGACCCCTACGTCCCGAACGTAGTGCGCTACCAACTGCGCTACTTTCCGTAATCCGACTGCAAAGGTATAAAAATGTTGGAAAATATTTTTAAATTTCGCATAAAATATTTGTCTGTTGAAAAAATATTATTACTTTTGCACTCGCAATCGCACATGGTGCCATAGCTCAGTTGGTAGAGCATCGGACTGAAAATCCGTGTGTCCCCGGTTCGATTCCTGGTGGCACCACTGCATGTACTAAGCCAAGGGAAATTGTTCTCTTGGCTTTTTGCTATAGTATAAAAAGCAGAAAGAGGCTTGAGAAATTTCTCAAGCCTCTTTCTTGTGTCGGTTATTATCTTATTTGAGAGGTCTGATCCAGATGTTGCGGAAACTGATTGGTTCGCTCTTGTCGCCATGGGACTGGAGACGGATAGGGCCGTCGCCGTGAGCCTTGACTTGCGGCAGACCGATATACTCAGTCGTACCCCATATTTCTGTATGGTTTTGTACCAGTACGCCGTTGAGGATAACAGTTACATAGGGATGGTACAGGTATGTGCCGTCTTCCTTGAATATAGGTGCCGTGTAGATGATGTCATATACATTCCACTCGCCGGGTTTCCTTAGAGGATTGACAAGGGGAGGGGTTTGCTTGTAAAGGGAACCGACGAAACCATTGACGTAGGTTTCGTTCTCATAGTTGTCCAAAATCTGCACCTCGTATTTGTCTTGCAGGAATACGCCGCTGTTGCCGCGTGCTTGGTTGGAACCTGTGATGTTCTTGGGTACACACCATTCCAGGTGAAGCTGAAAACTGCCAAAGGCTTGCTTGGTGACGATGTCGCCCTTGCTCTTGTCGACTGTGACAATACCATTGTGGACATGCCATCCGGCTTTATCTCCCTTGGAGTTGGTCCATGAGTCCAGATTGCTTCCGTCAAACAGGACAATGGCATCCGATGGCGCAGTATGCATCTTGATGTCACCGGGGGTGACGACTTTAGGCTGGGGCGTCCAGTATTCCGTCATCTTGGGCTCCATTTTCTGCTGTTCGGGATAGGTCTTTTCCTGTCCCCATGACATGACGGTGCCTGTCATGGTAAGAAATAGTGTACAAATAAAAAAATGTTTTACCATATTCTGATATCTTTGGGGTTACTCATCAATGTCAAATTTAACCTTGCCATTCTCGTCAACGACACACCTTACGGCACCGAATCCTTCAGATCCGTCAGGCTGTTTCATTGTAAAGGAGAGATTGAAAGTCGTGGTTTGCTTGCCGATTTCCTCACCATTATTGAAGGCCTCGTTTCCAGCCGGAACGGCTTCACTGACGGTGTAGTCATATATGGCTTTGAATTTACTGCCTTGAGGGATGAGTTTCTTGGCCTGTTCTATTTGATCAGCTATCTTCTTGGCATCAAAATTGGTGATGTTGATGCCTTTGACATCCTTATAGACAGGTGCTTCAAAGGTATGGGCAATTTCCTCCATGGGCAGGGCTTGCTGGGAGCCGGCGAGGAGTATTTTCTGGCTATATGCCATATTGGTAGCCGTAACGACCTTGATTGTTACGAAGTCCAGATTATTGCCATTCTGCTCCGAACCTTCAAATTTCATGTAATAGACTTTGGAGTCGTTGGGGTCTACGGCTTTAAGGATGAGTTTGCCAGCTTCCTTGTAGCCTTCTTCTGTGTCTGCCTTGTAAGAGGTACCACCGATATGGCATGATGGCATGAGAAAAATTGTCAGCAGTGATGCCAGACCGAGTTGAAATAATTGTTTTTTCATGTTATTTATATCTGTATATATCTTGGGCAAAGATAATAATTAATAACTAAAGAAAAAATGAAGTATCGTTTTTTTTGTGATAAAAATAGATAACAGGAATATTGTAGGAAAAATATCGTATTTTTGTATTAAAGAATCAGTATGGCAGAATCTCTTTCTTTATACGAGCTGAACGGAATACTCCGGGAGATGATTGAGGACAATCTTACATCAACCTATTGGGTGCGTGCAGAACTAAGTGAAGTCAGGACCTCGCAGAAGGGGCATTGCTTTCTGGAACTTGTTGACAAGGGGGAGGCGGATGATGCTATCGTTGCAAAGGCTCGTGGCGTCATTATGCGTAATATATATCCTCTTCTCAGATTAAACTTTGAGGAAACGACAGGGCAACCCTTTGCTGCCGGCATAAAGGTATTGCTGCAGGTTTCAGTTTCGTTCAGCGAAGTATACGGATATTCTCTGGTGATTCATGATATAGATTCCAGCTACACCATGGGCAGTATAGTCCGTCAGCGACAGGCTATATGGGAGCGTTTGCAGCATGAGGGCGTGGCAGAGATGAATCGGATGTTGGAACTGCCCGCTGTGGTGCAGCGTATTGCTGTCATCAGTTCTCCGACTGCAGCAGGCTATGAAGATTTCTGCCGGCAACTTGACAATAACAATCATGGTTTCCGTTTCTTTCATCAACTTTTTCCTGCATTGATGCAGGGAGATGAGGTGGAGAAATCTGTAATCCATGCCTTGGATGAAATTGCAGGAGAATGGGAATCCTGGGATGCAGTAGTGATTATCCGTGGTGGCGGGGCTGTCAGTGACCTGAGTTGTTTTGACAAATATAATTTGGCCAATAGTTGCGCTCAGTTTCCTTTGCCTGTCTTTACCGGTATAGGGCATGAACGTGATGTCTGTATTCTTGACATGGTGGCAAACAGGCATTTCAAGACTCCTACAGCTGTGGCGTCATTCCTGCTGGATAGAATGATGGAACAGGCTTTGAGGCTTAATGACTTGGAAGCGTCCTTGCGTGAAGGTGTTGTCAATATTGTGGAAAACCAAAAGACTTTGTTCCGCCAGTTTGTTCAGCGTCTGGATATGATATCGCGTACTTTTATTCCTAACCGCAAGGCCGGGTTGGAATATATCATGGAAAGGATTTGTTCATCGACGCAGCACATGTTGGAAATCCGCTCGCTAAGGATATCTTCTTGTGAAAATCGTTTCAAAAGTATATTGGAGCAGGGGATGGACAAAGAAAACAAGCATCTTCAATATCTGGAAAGTATACTAAAGGCGTATGATCCGCAGCGCATACTGAATATGGGCTATAGTATCACCAGCAAGGATGGAAAGACTGTAAGAGATGTATCCTTGCTGAAGCCGGGTGATGTCCTGGTGACGCAATTGAAGAACGGAGAGGTAACAAGTATCGTAAAATAAAATATATGGCAGTGCAATTTAAATACGACCAAGCCGTCAAGCGGCTGGAGGAAATCCTGCGTGACATAGAGAGTGACGGACAGGATGTAGATTCACTCGTTGACAGGCTCAAGGAGGCCAAGGATTTGATTAAAAAGTGCAGGGAAAAGCTTTTTAATGTTGAGGCCGAATTGAAGAAGATAAGCGAGGATGAAGGCGATTAGGCTGCCTCTGCCTGTCTGAATGTTTTTTTTGCCCATATGGCTATGGGCTTCCCTGATTTTGTTTTTACTATATTGACGACGTCGTCGCCGATATGCTATTGATTGCTTATGAAGTTCTTGATTTCAATGTTGTTTTTCCGTAGTTTGTTGCGCATAGTGTTTTATCTGTTTTTCTTTGCTTTTCAGAAAAAAATGATAAAACTTCAAAAAATCTACAAAATAATTTGGTTTATAAAATAAACTTATCTATCTTTGCATCGTGACCGGACACGTATGGCTGAAAACATGCTTTCTGCAGGAGTATGTACTAAGCCGGAAAGTAAAAAACAAAAGTGTAACATTTAAAAAATTAAAAGAACAATGGAAGAAAACAATAAGATGACTGCAGAACGTAGTCTGGAGATAATTTCAGAGCAAATAGAACAGAGCAGGCTCACGGTGAACAAGAACTTATCGTGGGGTCTTATCTGGTGGGGCATATGGGTTATTGTGTTTGCCTTGCTGGTTGCCTGGTTGTGGGAACACTGCGGTGGTCCCGTGTGGAATTGGCTATGGGCTGTGATGTGGCTGATAGGCTATGGAGGTGAATGGTTCATGGCTGAGTATAAGAGACCGGTGCCGCCCACCTTTATCAGTAAGACTATCGGTCAGGTCTGGGGTTCGTTTGGTGTTTTTATAGGTTTCATAGGCTTCGTGTTCGGGCTAATAGGTTGCAGGATATTGCCTGTAGAGTTGGTTGTGCCCGACGGACATGTTTATATTAATATTACCAGTATTATTTCGCTATGTTTCGGTATGGCATCGACATTGACGGGCTTTATCCTGAAAAACCGTATTGTGCAAGTATGTGGTATCATTGCTGGTTTGGGTGGTTTTTGGGGTGCCCTGCACTATCCTTGGTTTGAGCAGCTCTATGTAATGGCGGCAGTGGCTTTTGTCGGTCTTGTCATGCCCGGGCTTGTAATCTGTTTTAAAAATCAGAAGTAAAGGAACCGCATATGTTCACGCCATTAGATCCGCTGCTGCATTCTGAACTGCGTCTGGCAGTGATGTCGTTGCTTATCAGTGCCGAAGAAGCCGAGTTTCCCTATATCAAAGAACAGACGGGGGCTACGGCTGGTAATCTGAGTGTGCAGATTGACAAACTTGCCACGGCAGGCTACATAGAAGTAGAAAAGACCTTCAAGGGCAAGAAGCCATGTACGCTCTGTCGTATTACTCCTGTGGGGTTGCGAGCCTTCGAGGACTATGTGACGGCTCTGAAGAGCTACCTGGAGGTTGGTTCTAAATAGCAGTGTCTGTATGATGAAGAAAGGGGAGAATCTGACAGCTGACGTAGTGTTGCAGATTTTCCTTTTTCTTCATTTTTTTTCGCGGAACAGGGTTGGTGAGACGCCTTCGTTGTTCTTGAAAAAGCGGCTGAAGGAGGCTTGGTCAGGAAATCCGAGCCTGAGGGCTATTTGCTTCATGGACAGATGCCGATGGCCACGGAGCAAGGTCTTGGCCTGAATCATGACATGGTTGCAAATCCAGTCGCTGGCATTAATGCCTGTCAGTTGCTTGATAACTGCGCTGAAGTGCTTGGGAGTGAGGTGAAACATGTCGGAGTAGAAGCGTACTTCACGGCTTTCTCTGTAGTGTTTTACAATAGCTTGGTGAAAATGGATAAAGAGTTCCTGACGTTGTGACAGAGGCCGGTCGACATATCCGTTTTCAAGGTGGTAGTCATGCATCAGCATGCCCAGAATATGCAACAAGCCTTTGAGCATGGCTATGCGGTTCG
>CACYCZ010000037.1 GCA_902773055.1 uncultured Bacteroidales bacterium | reverse complement strand
AGTCATTGAAACGATTAACTATAACGAAGTAGCTATAGAAGGTGGTTTGCTGAATTGTACTACGTGGGTAGTCCGTTAAGCCTTTCTTCTTTTTGTTTTCATCATATATCAAAGAAATAATGAAACGAAGTTATTGATATGAAGAAGTTTATTCCTATTTTAGTATGTGTGGCTTCATTGAACTGTAACACTGTAACGGTGTAACGCATGTTTTTTTACTTTTTCAAGAAAAAAGTAATCCCAAAATCCAAAACCGCAAGAAGGTCGCAGTGCCTTCGCATCGTCAATAAGAGAGGGCGATTTTGCGACAAAGCCATAGAACAATTGCGCGACCACGGTGTAGCAAAAACTACAAAGCCATAGAACAAAACAGACCTGTTTCGGAAACATCTATTTGAAAGGAGGGGAGAATAATAAACTCATTTTTCCACGCAACAAAAAAACTTAAACACAGCTATGACAATAAAAGTAAAAGCAGTAAAAAGACTAAATCACTTTCAATCTACAAAGTATATCCTGCAATAAAACGTGTAAAATGAGTGTAAAATCGAGAGAAAACTTTAATTTTGCAGGCAAAATTTGCAGAATAGACCAGTGAAAGCATTCTTTTTTGACATCGATGGAACATTAGTCAGCTTTAAAACTCACAGAATTCCTCAAAGCACTGTTGACGTGATTGAAAGACTAAAAGAGCAAGGGCATTTTATCATCATTGCGACAGGGCGTCCAAAATCCATTATCAATAATTTGGATCAACTTGAAGAAAGAAATCTAATAGATGGTTATATTACGATGAATGGAGGATATACGTTTGTAGGTAATAAAGTCCTGTCAAAAAATCCAATTCCGCACGATAATCTTTTAAGAATCATAACATATACACGCCAGTTGCAGGTAACAAATGTCTATATGTTTGAAAACGAAGAAAAATACGTTGTACGCAAAAGTGAAAAATATACCCATATATTTTATGACAAACTAAGTATTGGTTATATCCCGTGTTCTGACGAATCAATAGAGGATGCACTACGAAATAGAACCGTATATCAAATTACGACATTTATCGATAAAGGCCAAGAAGCTATACTTGCTCCTCAGATTGCAGAATGTGAAATAACCCGATGGCATCCCTACTTTATTGACATTATCGGAAAGGGGAATACCAAGCAAAAGGGTATAGAGGCTATCTGCAAGCATTTCAAAATAAATCAGCAAGATACATATGCTTTTGGCGACGGAGGTAATGATATTTCCATGTTGCAGTACGCAGGAACAGGTATTGCTATGGGAAATGCAGCCGATGACGTCAAAGCACAAGCAGACTATGTTACATCATCCATTGACGACAACGGTATAGAAAACGCAGTCAAGGCCTTAGATCTGTTGTAAATCATAAACCGACTATAAGATATAAAAAAATCCACATCATCGGTTATATGTCAAAATGTTGATATAACCGATGATGTGGATTTTTTTGTTAATAAGGCATTTAATCGGTTGCTTTATGGTTGCCGGAAAAAAACAACCGACATAACAGCATTATGCTTTGGAAACTTGGTTAAAAAATTCTGTATGATATATTATCGTCAAACACATCGGTTTTTTCGACCTTTTTAATATAGCTGACAACCCGAACTGTAATCGGCAGGACAATAATTTCATATAATGTCTTAGCCAGGACTTGCAGAAGCATTAACTTACCCAATTCATGAATCGGCATCAAACCTCCAAAAGCCAGAGGAAAGAATATGATAGAATCGGCTCCTTCTCCGACAATTGTAGAAGCTATTGCCCTCAAGGAAAAATATCGACCCTTGGACATCACTTTCATCCTACTCAGGACATAAGCATTGAGGAAAGATCCCACAAGAAAAGCGATAAAACTGGCCAAAGCTATTCGCGGAGCTAATCCGAAAACGAAATTAAAATGGGGTTCGTTTTCAATCCAAAACGGAGCAGCAGGCAGTAAGATGGCTATCTGTCCCATAATGGCAATAAAGAAGTTCATTGCAAATCCCAACCATATAATCAACCGCATACGCTTAAAACCCCAGACTTCAGCGATACAATCGTTGATAATATACGAAACAGGAAAGACGATAAATCCCGCTGTAAGTGAAAAACTCCCAATTTGAAGAATTTTGGTTTCTAACAAATTGGATGCAATCAAGCAAGTACAAAAGAGTACTGTAAGTACCAAAAAAGGTACACTAATTTTTTCTGAATTCATTACTATTGTTTTTTAAGTGGTTATCAACAACACTGGTTTGTTTCTTATATATTTATATTTTTTCTCGGTAAAATGGTTGATATTTTCTGTTCCCTATGACATATATGCACTTCTACTCCAAATTTATCGTTGATATGATGAGCCAGATGTTCTGCGCCGTATACGCTTCTGTGTTGCCCTCCTGTACAACCGAATGAGAACATCAGATCGGTAAAACCGCGTTCAATATAGCGTTCAACATGTTTGTCGGCCAATTTATACACAGAGTCAAGATATGTCAGGATTTCTCCATCGTCTTCAAGGAAGCGGATTACCGGTTCGTCCAAGCCTGTCAGGTTTTTATAAGGTTCATATCGCCCGGGGTTGCGCGTACTGCGACAATCAAACACGTATCCTCCGCCATTGCCACTGGTATCCTCCGGAATGCCTTTATGGAAGCTGAAACTGAATACCCGGACAATGAGTGCCCCTTTATTGTCATACTTGGAATATGTTGGCAAACCGTCAATCGGATTTGACTTATATATTGCTGACTCCTGCGTCTTAAAGCCGTCCTTACGCTTTTCAGCAACAGGAACGGGCTTGTTAAACTGAGGCAAAGCTATAATTTCCCTAAGAATCTGTTGCAGATATGGATAAGGACAGAAGTTATCAGCTAATCCGGCACGAATATTATTGATAGCATGAGGAATACTGTCTATGAAATATTGTTTACGCTCAAAATAACCTCTGAATCCATAGGCACCAAGTACCTGGAGCAGGCGGAACAAGACAAACTTCTTCAAATTACTGCGGAATACCAATTCATTTACCTCTGTATATTGTTTCAATGATGCAATATAGGTATTGATCAGTTCTTTCTTCAGTTTTTCAGGATACTGGGCAGAAGCCTGCCAGAGGAAAGATGCAACATCATATTCTATCGGGCCTCGACGTCCACCTTGATAGTCTATGAAATATGGCTCATCATCTTTAGACAGAATAACGTTTCTCGCCTGAAAATCACGATACATAAAGGCATCACAGTCACATTGAATCAAGTCATTGGCCAGTAATTGGAAAACGGCTTCAAGTTTCAATTCGTTGAAGTCAATATTCAGAGTCTTGAGAAAACAATATTTAAAGTAATTTAAATCAAACAAAATACTGTTTTTATCAAAAGCCTCTACTGGGTAGCATTTGTGAAAATTGAGGTCACGCGCACCACGTATTTGCAATTCGGGCAATTTTGCAATCGTACGCTTCAACAATTCTTTTTCTTTCAGGTTATAGCGCCCCCCAAGTTTACGTCCGGTTTCCAGAGAATCATACAGACCTACTTTTCCTAAATCTGTCTGCAAATAGAACATCCGATCCTCTGATATAGCCAATAGCTTTGGAACAGGGAGCTTCCGCCGGTTAAAATGCTCTGTAAGATATATAAACGCTTCGTTCTCCTCCAGAGACGATCCAATGACACCTATAACCGTATGGGGCTCAACACCTACAGGAGCAACAATGCGATAATACTTTCTTGCACTACCTGACTGAGGTATTTCCTCTATTCTCTCAGGAGCGACGTTAGCATATTCTGTATATAGTTTTGTTAAGTTTTTCAGCATATATTGACTTAAATTATATTTTGACATTATTCAAATGCATCATTGCAACAGCCATCAGTGCGGCCGTTTCGGTTCGTAAACGACTTGGACCAAGCGATACAGGCTGAAAGCCATTATTGATGGCAAGTGTGACCTCCTGTATGCTAAAATCACCTTCGGGACCGATTAATACAAGACAATTTTGATGTTTTGTTTCATTCAGGCAATAGGGGAGATATACTTTTTTTTGCTGACCGTCAATGTCCTCGTCATTGTAGCAGTGGGCTATAAACTTTTTCCCATCAAACGGTCTGGTAACAAAGTCTGTAAAATGCTCATTCCATCCCAAGTACGGCTTATAGGCCTTATGGCTTTGTTTCATGGCCGATATAACAATTTTTTCCAATCGATCCAGATTAATGTTTCTCCGCTCTGAATATTGACAATTAAGCAAGTCAATCTGGTCAATCCCTATCTCTGTAGATTTCTCGACAAGCCATTCTATGCGGTTAATGTTTTTTGTCGGCGCAACGCCAATATGGATATTCCCTTCCCATGCAGAATCTGCATGTTCCTCGGAAATAACATTGAATTCACAATGTTTCTTGGATATTTGGGATATTTCGGCCTGATAGATTTTTCCTTTTCCGTCTGTCAGTACGATTTCATCGCCAGTCTGCAGGCGCAATACTTTTACAGCATGTTCAACCTCTTCTCCTGGAAGTGTGTGGCTATTGGATATATTCGGACAATAGAAATATCTGATTTCCTTCATGCTCTTTTCTTTAATTCATCACGTATGATGCTGGCTATTTCGTACTGCTCGTTTTTGACGGCATCGGCAAGGACCTCCTTCAACATATCCTTACTGATGGATTTTATTGAAAACGAAAAAGTATGCTCGCAGTTATTGGAGGAAGCCATTTTCATCAAGTTCTGATCAACATATATCGGAACTCTGAAATACATAGCCAAAATAATGGCATCACCGGCGCTGACATCACAGACCGTTTCTTCTCCGTCGTGAATCTGGTATACCTCTGCCTTGAATTCGCCGTCAATTACATTGTTGATACAAACTGCAGATACGATAACCCCTGATGCTGCATACATCAGACGCAAAGACTCCAACAGAGATGGTCTGTTCGTCTGAACCGGATTCATCATGCCGGCAACAAAGGTTTCCTGTTCCTGTGTTATTGGCAGTGGGAATAGGGTAGATCCATATTTTTCACACAATACCAATATATAGACATCCTTGACGGATAGTCCTTTGGACAATGCCTTCAATTTGAACTCAACCTTATTACTTAATTCCATTTATACAATGTACGAAATCTTACTTATACAAAATTAAACATTTTAGCCCTTATAAAACAGATTAGCACGTTTTTTTTTAATTTTGCACAGATAAATTATTTAAGGTATCTTATGATTGTAATGGTTTTTGCTGCCGGATTGGGTACACGCCTTAAACCCTTAACCGACAAAATGCCCAAGGCATTGGTTCCTGTTGACGGGAAACCATTATTACAAATTCAAATAGACAGACTATATCAGGCTGGAGTACGTAAAATCGTCATCAACGTTCATCACTTTGCGGATATGATAACGGCGTTTACAGACCGTTATCACAAAGACGGATTAGAGTATTATATCAGTGATGAACGGGATAAATTACTTAACACGGGCGGAGGATTGAAAAAAGCCGGTGCTATGCTCAGAAGTCACGGAATAAACGAACCTGTGTTGATTCATAATGTTGATATTTTGGAAAATGCCGATTTAAACGCTTTTTACCAGCAGATCTGTTCTGGAGCAGATGCTGTCCTGATGGTAAGTCAGCGTCAGACCAAACGCTATCTGCTGTTTAACGATGACCTCAGACTGGTTGGATGGACCAACGTTGAAACCGGAGAAATTAAGTCACCATATCATCATTTGGACATATCTTCATGCCACCAACTTGCCTTTACCGGTATGCACGTCGTCGGAACAAATGTGTTTGACCGTATGGATGATTTTCCCGATGAATTCAGCATTATTGATTTTTACATCTCGCAATGCAGAGATCTGCATATTAAAGGCTATATGCCGCAAGATCTTAAAATCATGGATGTCGGCAAGATTGACGAACTACAGCATGCCGCTGCTTTTTATAAAGAAAATTACTGATTCCCACTATGCACACAGCCTACAATTCCTTTCTCAAGGAAATATCTTCCTTTATTCCTCAGGAGCGTATTTACTCCGACGAACTCCGTTGTATATCCTGGGGAACTGATGCCGGTTGCTACCGATTGACTCCAAAGATTGTCATCAGGTCTGAAAACGAGCAAGAAATATCCCGGTTAATGCGCCTTGCTTCACACTATAAGCTGCCCCTTACATTCCGTGCGGCCGGAACATCATTGTCAGGACAAGCCGTCAGTGACTCCATTTTAGTTGTCGCCGGCAAGAACTGGGAACGCTATACCGTAGGAACCGATGCCTCTACCATCAGGCTCCAACCTGGTATCATTGGTGCTAAAGTCAATGACATACTGAAACCCTACAACCGCCACCTTGGTCCCGATCCTGCCAGCATTGCAAGTTGCATGGTAGGAGGCATCATCATGAACAACGCCTCAGGCATGAGTTGTGGCATTCATGCTAATTCTGACAAAGATCTCTTGTCTGCTCGTATTGTTTTCGTCAACGGCACTATTTTGGACACATCAGATGAAATCAGCCGAGAGAATTTCAGGAAGAATCATCCTGAAATTATTTCAGCCATCGAGCAACTCCGTGACGAGGTAAACGCAGATACCGAACTATGCCAACGGATAAAGCATAAATACGCAATAAAAAATGTCACAGGATTAAATATCAATCCTTTTGTCACCCAACATGACCCCTTTGATATTATTGCCCATCTCATCGTAGGTTCTGAAGGCACACTGGCTTTTCTCAGTGAAGCCGTCATGAAAACTCATCCTGTTTCCCGCTTCAAGGCCAGTGCTATGGTATATTTCAATGATATCAGGACTGCTGCAGAAGCGGTAATAACCCTGCGAAACAACAGAATCAGTGCGGCAGAACTTCTGGACAGGCGCTCGTTGCTTTCTGTCGACGACAACACCGGCGACACTGCTGTCTTGACTGAAATTCAAGCTAATACAGAGGAAGAACTGAACGAGCAGATTAAGGAGGTTGAGCACAGCCTCTCTGCCTTTGACACTGTGACTCCTGTTCATTTCACAACCGATCCTTCTGAATACTCCAAATACTGGGCAATCAGGGCCGGCATATTCCCGTCAGTCGGCGGTATGCGCAAAGAGGGCACGACATGTATCATTGAGGATGTTGCCTTCCATATTGAGGATTTGCCCAATGCTACGGTAGATCTGTCTGCGCTGTTAGACAAGCACGGATACAAAGACTCCTGCATTTATGGTCATGCCTTGGAAGGCAATTTCCATTTCATCATCAACCAAGCCTTTGAAACAGAAGAAGACTTAAAGACCTATGAGGCTATGTTGAAAGATGTTGCCGAGATGGTTATTGGCAAATATAACGGTTCGCTGAAGGCTGAGCATGGTACAGGACGCAACATGGCCCCATTTGTGAAATACGAATGGGGAGAAAAGGCTTTTGACATTATGCTAAGGGTCAAGCGCATCTTTGACCCCGACAACATTCTCAATCCCGGTGTCATTTTCAACGACGACCCTCAGTGTCATCTGAAAAACCTCAAGAAGCTACCCATCATACATCCCGGAAAAGACTGCGACAGCGAAACGGAAACTGCCTATAAGAAAATAAACAAGTGCATTGAATGCGGCTTCTGTGAAGTCAACTGTGTATCATGCGGGTTCACAATGTCCTCCCGTACACGCATTGTAATTAACAGGGAGATTGAACGTCGCCGCGCCTTGGGCGAGGATTATTCCGAATTGCTCAAAGCATATCGCTACTCTGGCGAAGAAACCTGTGCCGGAGACGGTCTTTGCTCCATGTCATGCCCTATGGGCATAAACGTTGGCGACCTGACCCACGAGATACGGCGCCAGACAATATCCCCGCTGACCAGACAAACCCTGAAGTATGTCGCCAACCATTTCCCGGGAACAAAGAATGCCATAAGGGGCATCTTGTCGTTGGCCCAGGCTGGCCACGCCGTGCTGGGTGACAATAATATGTCCAAAATATGCACTTTCCTGCACAACGTTGCAAATATTCCGTTGTGGACACCATCTATGCCCCATGCCTACAAATACAAGGAGACAAGGCGTAGCTGTCAGCAGGAACAGGTCGTTGTATACATTCCCAGCTGCCTCAATCAGATGATGGGTACATCCAAGAGCTGTTCTTCATACTTGCCCTTAATGGAAGAAACCCTCAGCCTGCTTGCCAAGGCTGGCTACAAAGTCATTATACCTGCCGAAAGGGAAAAGCTCTGCTGTGGCACAATATGGGAGAGCAAAGGTATGCCTGACGTAGCCGACAAAAAAATCAAGGAAATGGAAGCCGCGCTCCTTGATGCCACTGACAATGGTCTCTATCCCGTTTTGTGCGACCAAAGTCCGTGTCTGCACAGGATGCGGAAATACATCAAGAACATCAAACTGTACGAACCGGCTGAGTTTATATGGACATACCTCCGTGAGCGCCTTGAATGGCATCCGACAGACACCCCCGTAGCCCTGCACATCACGTGCTCCACACGGCTGATGAAACTGGACAAAATCATATACGACTTAGCAACGTTATGCTCCACCAAAGTTATTGTCCCCGAAGGAGTAGGATGTTGCGCCTTCGCCGGCGACAAGGGCATGACCCACCCGGAGCTCAACCGATGGGCTACAAGGAAACTGCGCCGGCAAATAGAGCAGGGAGCCGTACATATCGGTTATTCCAACAGCCGCACCTGCGAGATTGGACTTGAAACAAATTCCGGCATACCATATATGTCCATCATATATCTCGTCAATCAATGCACGACAGCTTTGAATACAGATATATGACAGAAGAGATACAAGCTGGGCATATATTAACGTGGTAAAATAAAAAAAGTATATGAAAACTCCGCTACTTTTGATCAAGTTAGCGGATTTTTTTTACCTTTGAACATCCAATTTGGTGAGGTCGGGGAGCCTTAGGGTCCGACTTCGCTTTTGGGGCGCCAAAACAAGCATTGAAGGAATGACTACCTGGACATATTAATCCTAACTGTCGCCTTCGATGCTTATTTTTTTTACATATGCCCGAATGAAAATGAACAATATGGCGGCTGACGCTGCATTACATCCCGAGATTTTTTATGTTTACCGACGGTGAATGTATGTTTACCATCGGTGAACATATGTTTCACATCGCTGAACGTACGTTCAACATCGGCAAACATAAACTTTGTCGGGACGAAAACACACTCCCAAAGGTGTGCAGGCGAATCTACTCCCCAACACTGGCTGAGCATGAATGAAGCCAAACTTATTCAATACAGCCGTGCACAACATCCTTATATGTAATCCGCAATTCACTGTAACTGCAAAGGAGGTTTAAGACAGCGTCATATTGAGATAATTTCGTAACTTTACATTGTTGTATTAACAAAACAGGAAATCAAATATAATAACTAATCCATGACGATACAGGAATTTAGAGATATTATGGCAACAGGAAAGCCTGTTGAAGCCAATTCTCCAGTCCACATGATGTTTCACCAACTGTCTCAGGAGGCCCTGCGGATGACGGCTGAAATCAACGGCCGTTATCACAGCCCGGAAGAACTGCACCTCTTGCTGGAAAAACTTTTCGGCCGAAAAGTTCCACAGAGCGTAGGGTTGTTTCCCCCCTTCCACACCGACTGTGGAAAAAATACCATCCTACATGAAAGGGTATTCATCAATATGGGGTGCAAATTTCAGGACCAAGGCGGCATCACCATTGACGAGGGCGCACTCATCGGCCACAACGTCGTGCTGGCCACCGTCAACCATGACCTTGACCCAGCCAAGCGTCAGAGTATGAGTTATGCCCCTATCCATATAGGGAAAAACGTATGGATAGGAGCCAATGCCACCGTATTGGCAGGAGTAACTATAGGCGATGGAGCAGTAGTGGCCGCAGGTGCCGTGGTGACAAAGGACGTAGAGCCAAACACTATCGTTGGCGGTGTGCCTGCCAAGGTGATTAAGAAGATAAATAAAACAGACAGATAAATCGGAATTTATTGATATGATTATAGTCTGAAAATACGAAATGCATGACATTATGAAAAAAAAGTTTCTTGTTCTT
>CACYCZ010000036.1 GCA_902773055.1 uncultured Bacteroidales bacterium | reverse complement strand
CGACTGGGATGACCCGGAGGGCGAATTTGGCCCTCAGGACGGCAAGCCCGCCCATGTGGGCATTGTAGAGAAGGTGGTAGACAGCATCATCTACACCGTAGAAGGCAACTCCGGCGATGTGGTCAGACAGAACCAGTATCAGATGGGAGAGCATGTGATACTGGGATATGGGGTGCCAGAGTACTAAAGCTCCTCTAACATACGGCCATATTGTAAGATAAGAACTCAAACCCTTTTCAATGAATTCGACTTATCCGTGAGTCCATTATGATAAAGGGCAGCTCCATACATCGGAACACTTTCCGGTCTAGACCGGCACTGCCACGTGAAAAGGCCCCCCACATTTCTTTGATATCCCCACTAATCCAGAGAACGTAATACAGCTTCATATTCTAACAATAGTTGCTCTATTGATGGCGGTGTATCTAAAAAACTTGTTTCCATTCCTATTCTTCTAATTAAGTCAATTTCCTTAAGGGCATCTTCAACACGCCTTCCCTGATGGCGTAGGGCATAGTAGACTTGTGAATACTCATTGGCGACAGTAGCATTAAAAACAGAAGGGTCATCTGTGTTTATAGATACCATCATGTGGCTGTCGCTCTCTTCCCGAAACTGGTGTATTGGATGCATCAGGATGCCATCCATTTCTCGTATCACAGCATTTGAAGATGGATTTGCTTCAATGATCAAGCCAAGTGATGAGACTCTTTTTCTCATAAACTCCTGTAAACGATTTGTTATCTCAGCCTGTGCTGAAGAAGGGCAGAACAAAACATTCTCGGACATTCGCTGCTTGAAAACCCCGCAATGATAGCTCAAAATCAATGTGTTTTCTGACCAATTTATATGATCTTCGTTTTTTTGCATACATAGGCAAGGCAACCCCTTGGTCACATCTGATTGCTGAAAACAGTCTGGTTTCTCATGACATTGAGACAGTTCTTTTTTTGCAATGTCAATCAGATTGTCAACCGAAGAAAACTTTGCCTTGTAGGAATACAGTAGTGTTTCCAGTGATATGCCGTCTAATGTTCCGTAAATACTTCTTGCTGCACTGAATATATGTCTTTTTATTTCATTCAGATACTGGGAAAGAGACGATAATTCAGGTTCTCTGGAGATTAAATCCCATACCCAAAGATTGTTTTCCAACCACTCGATTCGGGGCATAATAACAAGGTGATTTTTATAGAACCAGTCATCCATATTAATCCCCAAAACAAGGCCATGTCCAATACGGTCTCCTGTTGTCATTGTCAGATACTGGATAGATTCATATACATGACGTAATCCAGATAATGGGTAACGAAAATCTTCGCCCACATGATAGGTGACACCTAACTGTTTACGCCCTACAAATGGGTGATTACTATAACACAGGATTGAGTCTTTCGTTCTCGCAATTTGAAATGTCGGAGCAAAAACCCAGGGTTCAGTAGGAATCTCCAAAGAAGCAGCATCTATACCAACCAATAAACTGCATAGTTCTGGATACTTCTTCCTTAATCTCTGAATAGCAAGTATACTTGCCTGGTATTGAAAGCGTGCTTCGCCAAAAGAAAGCGCTGCGAATTGGTCATGTTCAGAACGTGCAGATAAACAATCTATGGCGCAACTGTTTTTTTCAAAGGTCTCTCCATGCTTGATCAAATGATAGATGACACCTATGCGGTGAGCTTGTATTTGCTCAAGTCTCACTTCAAATGTTACTTGCAACAGGTGTCGCAGACAGTCTCTTTCACCAGATTTGATTCTACGTATTTCGTCTCGCCAATACAATTCAAATAATCGGTTAAAATCCGATGAACACTCGTCATTCTGGGAATAGAGGGTCGCCAGTATAAACACATGGCTTTTAATGAGGGCCTCAATGCCCGATTTTATTATTTTCTCGCATTCTGGGACAGCCCTCGCTAATGTGGGAGCAGTACATGTAGGTGGTGAAAAACGTAATTCTGTTTTGACAACACGGGTATCGCTTATGGCGGCATACAGGATTTCGTGCAGTTTGGCATCAAAAGTTAAAGATCCTGTATCCGTTGACGCATCGTAGTATTTCTGAAAATATTCCAGCCCGGGGCTTTTACTATCCTGTATGCGTGTGCGGTATACATTACAGAAAATGCGAATATAATATAGGAATAGTGCAATAAATGCGGTATCTTCTTCTCTTTTCATGATGTGGAGAAGCGACCAACTAAGGAGGCACTTGTGTGCCAAGGTTGGACAATATGTATTACGCTCTGCAGAAATACCAAGAATCCTCCATAATTCCATTTCATCCTCATGGACATAATGCCTTAGGAATACTCCGGTTGGTGAGATAAACGTATTGAGCAATGTTCGCGGCTGGTTGGTAGCATATATTTCGTTGATCTCGCAACGTATAAAACGATTACAGTCGGCTGTAAACGGATTTGATTTTAGGTAGTCCGTGAAGTTTGAACAGCTACTTGCCAAGAAGGCTGCCAGAATAAATTGCACTGTTGCCGCCTCGGCACAAAGCGAATGGAGTCTGCTTTGAGACAGGTTTTCTTTAAATGGAAACTTGTATTCCTCTTTTTCTAATACTGGATAATGTTTATAGGCTTGACACAACAAGTCATTCCAAATAACACCATAATTTCGGGAGGCCCCTGCGTGCAGATGCGTCTCCGCAAGCCCTTTTTCTAACACTTTATCCAGCAACAAATCCGAAATAGGGATTGTTGCGCCGGTTTTTAACAGAAGTTGTTCACAGACATGTCGTTGTCTTCCTATATCAGAAGATGCTTGTGCTTGTTGAGCAACATAAGAACAGATAATCAATTCCTCCGGAAGACAACGAAGTAAAGAGTTCCATAGTTCCACCTGTTGAAAACTATTGTCTATATTTTCAACTCTAAACGGGGAAAAAACAGATGTTTTTTTACTTTTGAAATCCTCCGCATTATTCTCTATGCGTAAGCATATTTTTCCGTTGCGCACAGTAAGAAAAAATGAGGATATTTCTTCAAGCATTTCCGCATAGTAGAGACACACTTGCTCCTCCGGGGATTTGTCCGAATGGCTGCTGATGTGTTGAATAATGCGCTGTGAGTCAAAGATACAATCAAAGGCGCTTTTTACCATGGTTAAGCTGATTACATCGGTATGGCTATTTAGATATTCTGTAATATCAAGATATTTTTTCTCAAATGCACGAGACAGCCTGTGCAACCTATCTCCACGGGAAAACGGGGGTTCATTTATTCTGGATATACGGATCGCTTCCAAAATAGGATCACTGTATAAAAACAGTCCTGAAAATGGAAGTGAAAATATTTCGGAGATAAGATTATACGTCCGTTTCATAAATCTTTT
>CACYCZ010000035.1 GCA_902773055.1 uncultured Bacteroidales bacterium | reverse complement strand
TGACCTTCCATAAATCGATTGAATAGATGGAGAAAATATATTTTGTCATGCCGGCATACAACGAGGCCGAAAATATTGCCCGTACGATAGAGCAGTGGTATCCTGTAGTGGAACAGCTTAACGGGGTGGGCGAGTGTGAAGCCTGGCTGGTCATTGCCAACGATGGAAGCAGGGACAATACCTATGAATTGATGTCTGCTGCAAAGAAAGAGAAGCAACTCACTCATTTCATCCCTTTGGAAAAATCCAACGGAGGGCACGGCCATACGGTGATGTATCTGTACCGGTATACCATAGAGCAGGGAGCAGATTATATCTTTCAGACCGATTCCGACGGACAGACTAATCCTGAGGAGGTATGGGAGATGCTGGGACTCAGGCATGACTATGATATTCAGGTGGGAAACCGCGCGCACCGTCAGGATGGTATGGCGCGTGTGGGAGTAGCCGCCGTCTTGCGCATGGTTGTATGGATGTTCCTGCAAGTGCGGGTGGCCGATTTGAATACTCCGTTCAGATTGATGGAGAGCAGAAAATTGAAGGCAATAACAGACATTCTGCCTCAAGACTTTTTCCTGTGCAATGCTGCCATTACAGCTGTCAGCAAAAGATGGAAATACAGGATGCGTTTCCAGGACATCAGTTTCGTACCTAGGAAAAAAGGCACCAACAGCATCAACCTGCCCAAAATTTTTGGTATAGGCTGGAAGGCTGTCATGCAGTTCAGACAACTGAATGGTATATTGCAACGTATGTCCCCAAAATGAGAAAATCACCCCAAGGAAGCTTTGCCGTTGTAATGACGGTCATGACTGCGCTGCTGGCAGTAGGCTTTGTCATTGTGCATATGTTGTATAATATGACGTATGCGTCTGATTCTCTTGTCATGTTGCGAGAGGCCATCTATACACAGGTGCACGGCACAATGAGCGAGAAGTACAGATGGTACTTCCAGACTTATCCTCACAATATGGGGTTGGAGGTATTGTGGATATATATACTCAATCTGACCGGGACGTGGAAGGCTGTGGAGGTAACGGGGTCCTTGATGGTGGTATTGGCGATTTTGTTTGCTTCTCTGACCGTTCGTAACGTGACACATTCTGCATGGGCTTCAGTCTTGACTTTCGGCATAGCGGCGTTTTACGTCGGGACGTGTTACCATAGCCTGATGCCTTATACACATAATTATGGAATTTTGTTTCCAGTCTTGTGCCTGTATGTCTACACAGGCAGGCTCGGTTTCTACAAAAAGTGCTTCCTCCTGATCGTGATTGCGGCAGTGGGCAGTGAGATAAAGATGACCACCGTCATACCTTTTATAGCAATAGCTATGACAGAAAGCGTGCGCTGGCTTCGCAGTCGCAATATCAGATATGCGATTTATGCTGTTGCCGTGTCTGCCATGTGTTTTGGAACCATGAGCATTTTGAGGCAGTCTCTGTGGGAAAATGTGGGATATAAGGAAGACAAGACATTGGCGGTAACGCTGCCCTACTTCCTTGCTATGGGCCAATGTACTGAAACGGTCGGACACTTTGACAACTATTGCTATTCACTCAACAAGATGCGGCGGGGGACACCCCGGAAGGAGACCGACCGGATGTTCTGTCGTCTGGCTTGCCGTAGGGTGGCTGAACGTGGGCTGGGAGGAAATCTGGCCTTCTGGGGAAAGAAAATCTCTCGCACCTGGGGCGATGCGTCAATGCTTGACCATGGCCGCTCTTTCAGTAATCCTATAATGAAAGTCATAGGTGTAGGCTATACTGCAACCCGCCAAATGCTGATGTGGGCGTTTTATATATTGATTATATGCGCGCTGCCTGTTATGCTGAAGAAACGTTACGGTATAGTGGTATGCTTGTCGCTGGCAGGAGTGTTCCTATACCAGCTGTTGTTTGAGGCGCAGTCTCATTATATTTATATGTTCAGTCCATTGCTGGTTCTGGCGGCTTGTGTTTCAGTGGTTTGGGTGAAGGAAAGATACTAAGAAGGGATTTTTCAGCATAAATAGAAAATAGTATGAAGAAAAATACCTATCTTTACAAAAATTTTTGAGATGAAGCCGAACTATTTGCTCATATTCGCTGTTGTTGCATTGTGCTTTTGCGTCGCATATCTAATCACAAGTCTGATAGTTAAACAAATGTATGTTGATGCAGCGTTTGCGTCAACGGTCGTCCTGCTGTTTGTTTTCATGATATATTCATTTAATAAAAAAGGCAATGGACGAAATTAGCTTAAATGAACACAATAAGCAGGAATATCCGCCCGC
>CACYCZ010000034.1 GCA_902773055.1 uncultured Bacteroidales bacterium | reverse complement strand
ATGTTGTAGCCGGCCGAGTCGCGTTTTTCCCATTCCACAGAGTTCTCCTTGACCTTCTCGGTCTTCCAGTTCAGCCCGGCGAGAATGGTATGCTTCTTGAGCTTTGTCTGGAAGTTGAGTGCCGTCTGCATCACTTCTGCGGTCAGGAAGTTGCGGGCATGTTCCATATACGACCCTACGCCCAGCTGGGTTTGCCGGGCCGTCTCGTTCAGCCAGTATTCTCCGCTGATGTCATAGGTCTCCTGCTCCTTGGTGGAGTAGGCCGATGTAATCCACGACAGGGTGGTGTTCTTGTTGAAATGGTGGCTCAGGTTCAGTGAGCCGAAGATGGTCTTGAAAAGGTCTTTTTCGTGTCCGTCGAAATAAACCCTGAAATTCTTGGCTTCGTTCATGGTGCCGAACTTGGTCTCCCTGTCTTCCGGGCGGAAATTGTAATGGTTATCCGAAACGTTGCCGATGAAGTCTATGGTCCAGTATTTGTTGGGCCTCCATGAGGTGAAGTTCTGGAAGTCAAGGAAATTGGGCTTGTATTCGCCGTGGGTGTCCAGCGAGCTCAGCAGCAGACGGGTCGTCTTGTAGCGCAGGCCGTTCATCATAGAGAATTTCTTGTTGCCGAATCCCACGTAGGCATCACCGCCCATCAGGCTCCCTGAAACGGAGGCCTCAAATTTTTCAGGATGCTTGTAGGTGATGTCCAGCACCGAACTCATCTTGTCGCCGTATCGTGCGGCAAAGCCACCTGCCGAGAAACTGATGTCCTGCACCATGTTGCTGTTGATGACGCTCAGACCTTCCTGCTCGCCTGAGCGCACAAGCAACGGGCGGTATATCTCCACACCGTTCAGATACACGCAGTTTTCGTCAAAGCTGCCGCCGCGCACATTATACTGCGAACTCATTTCGTTATGGCTGCTCACACCCATCTGGGTCTTGACCAGGTCCTCCACGGCATTGCCTGTCGTTGAGGGCAGGTTCTTGGTATGCTTGATGTTGATGTTCTGCATCTGGTCGGTCTGCCGTTTCAAGGCCGACACGTTGACCTCGCCGAGCTCCGTACTCTTGGATATGATTTTCAGTTCCATGTAGGTGGAGTCCTTGGGCTGATACAGCGTGTATTTCTTTGTCCTGTATCCAATGAGCGAAACCACCAGGGTTACTGAGTCGTCCGGCTGACACACCAGGTTATACTTGCCGTCGGTTTCACTCATAGAGTATGCAGTCTGGTTCTCGACACTGATCAGGGCATAGCCTACGGGGGCACTGTGCTCATCAACGACCTTGCCCATTATGCGGATATGTCGCTGGCCATAGCCGGCCACGGCAGTCAGCAGGGCTAATACCAATATTATTCTACGCATGCTTTTCTCCATGTCATAGAATATAACGCAGAAAAGGGAGAAATATTATACAATGCCGGCACATTTGTGCCCGTCTTGCCGGGAGCTTCCGATACGGTCATTGTTGCCGCCCCCCTTTTTACATCTGTTAACATGCCAAACAGCCGCCCTTGCATACCCCCTTCAGAAGCGGTTGCAGGAGGGGTAAATTTTGCAGGCCTGAGAGATTTCACCAGCAGGCCTGCGCGTTCAAACTGGCAGGCCTGCCAGCAAAAACGCTCTCGGCAGGGAGAAAAAACACCCCTCAAAATCCAGTCTCAAAAACCCCTTTTCAGGCGGATTGATAAACACTGCTTAATATTATTTAACACAAATTCGCAATTCAAGAGAATATCTGCCGGGACTACATTTTATAGGCAATAATTAAGGTGGATTTTGTCCGAAAAATAGTATCTTTGTAATGATATTATATTATTGTCAGAAAAGGCTATGGACAAATACAATTTGTCCGGACATGACGGAATAATCGGAAAATAATTGATAAAATGAAATACGAAAATACATTCAAAGCCATTGACCAGATACTCTGGAAGGAGCAAGGTTGTGGCAGTGAGTTGGACTATCTGGAGCAAAAATCATGGATGCTGTTCCTGAAATACCTCGACGATCTGGAAACGGAACGTGAGGAAGAGGCAGAACTGGATGGCAAGAGCTACAAGCGCATCGTGTCGGGCTTTTACCGTTGGAGTCAGTGGGCAACGCCCAAGAAGCGTGACCCTCAGACGGGCCGAATGGTGCTCGACACCGTCAATGCCATGAGTGGCGACGACCTGGTGGAGTTTGTTGACCAGAAACTTTTCCCATACCTCAAGGAATTTCAGAATACGGCTACCACTACCGATTCGCTGGAATACAAGATAGGCGAAATCTTTGACGAACTGCACAACAAGATTCGCTCGGGCTTCAATATGCGCGAGATTATCAACATGATTGATGAACTCCACTTCCAGAGTGCCGAGGACAAGCACGAGATGACCGTGCTCTATGAGAGCAACATCCAGCGCATGGGCAATGCCGGGCGCAATGGTGGCGAGTATTACACGCCGCGTCCCTTGATTCGCAGCATCATCAAGGT
>CACYCZ010000033.1 GCA_902773055.1 uncultured Bacteroidales bacterium | reverse complement strand
TACACTGAATACCACATTATTCTACATTACGAAATTATTTGCCAGGTTAGGTTTAAGCACGCGCATTTTGGAGAAGATTGTAACAGGGGAATTGGGAGACGATTCCCACCGAGGTGTGCTTCGCGACAAGCTTTACAGCGTTTTAGATAGCGGGGATTATTTTTGGGGGCTTGGGCCATTTGGAACCATGAACTACGGCATTATCTACCCGCACATTTTACACTTGGATCTTTTCTGCACATTTGGCTATTTCGCAGGTACCATCATATTGATTCTGCTGGTTCTCCTTATCGCCTCTGCTTTATGGATTTCAAAAGGTAAATCACAAATTTTTGTTGTATTCCTTTTTTCCATCAGCATTATCAAGCTTATGTTTAGCAATAGTTTCATTATCGAACCGTATTTCTATTTCCTGCTGGGTGCCTGTGTTCAAGTATTAATCAATTTTTGGCAAGAAAAAAACAAACAGGCTTTTCCCATCAACCAATCGGAATATTAATATCGTGTAATGACTAGTCGTCCTGACATTATGGAATCAATCGGAAACAATAGCAAACGGATCGCTAAGAATACTGTTTTTTTGTATTCCAGAATGATTATAACCACTGTCATTGCTCTGTTTACTGTCCGCATAATTCTTAAAGTCTTAGGTGACGAGGACTATGGAATATACAATGCTGTCGGAGGTATAATTCTTTCGATGACCTTTATTTCCAAGGTTCTTGCATTGGCCTCACAACGTTTTTTTGCCATATCGATTGGCAAGAATGATTTTGATGGTTTGAAAAAAAATCTAGGTTCCCTGTTGTTGGTATACGGATTGTTATCCCTCCTGGTACTTATTACCACGGAAACTGTAGGGCTTTGGTTCTTGAACACACACATGACGATACCCGTCGAGAGACTCTCCCAAGCGAACATATCCTTTCAACTGTCACTGGCTGCATTTATAATAACAATAATAGCCAGCCCCTACCAGTCTCTCATTATTTCCTTTGAAAGAATGCAAGTCTTTGCATACGCCAGTATTATAGACGCCATTCTTAAACTTGTACTTGTCTTCTTACTCCTAATCAATTTCGCGATAGACCACCTCGTCTTTTATTCCATTTTGATGCTTGCCAGCACCTTGTTTTCAAATGCCATATATCCGTTTTATTGCCACCTTAAGTTCCCGGATATAACCAAAGGCCTTTACATAAATAAATCTCAAGTACTGTCCATCGTGAGCTACTCTTCATGGACTATGGTAGGGACTCTCTCCGGCGTTTTTTCAAATCAGGGTATAGGCATATTGCTCAACTTATTTTGGGGGCCCATTGCCAACGCTGCATTTGCCATTGCCACACAAATAAATAATCAGATTAACATGTTGGCGAATAACTTTTTTGTGGCTGTAAGACCTGCCATGATAAAAAATTATGCACAGAATAATCAGGAATACACATTTACACTTTTCTCAATAAGTTCCAAAATAATATTTTTCCTTTTATATTTGGTGGTTCTTCCTTTATACATTGAAACAAAAGAACTGCTATACCTGTGGTTGGCGGATGTTAACGATTACCTAGTCCCGTTTGTCCGACAAATACTCATCTTGGGAATGATTGTTTCCCTAAGCTATCCGATAACAACAATTATTCAGGCTGCCGGGTATGTAAAAAAATACCATATCGTCGTTGACGGCTTCACTCTCATCAGCTTGCCTCTGGCGTTTCTTGTTGCAAAATGCGGATGTGCATCCGAAATGACACTATATGTGTTTAACATCGTTTTTCTAGCTGCGCATTTTATCCGATTGGCAATACTGAAAGAAGTCGTACCTCACTTTTCAATTGGCGCCTATCTCAAACAAATTATGCTGCCAATATTGTTGGTCATTGCATCAACGTTCTTCATTTCCAAATACATCTCAACACTGTTGACAAACAGCATCTCTGCTTGCCTGATTAGCATCATTTGCTGTGATGTTCTCATAGTCATATTCTCATATGCCATTCTGCTGTCTGCTAGCGAAAAACATATTATCATTGATTTAATAAAAAATAGGATTAGAAAGAGAGTCGCATGAAGAATATGCACATACAACATCTCCTAAATAAACTGGAAACCGTATTACGCGGTCTTAGAACAATTTGGATATCACGTAATTTCTATAGATGTCCTAAATCCGTAATTTTCGGCAAGATAGGATTGCTACGTGCAACAGAGCATATCAGCATAGGCGAAGGCACAAAGTTTCATGACAATCTGTTTCTTACCGTTTGGGGAGAGAGCCAAAGAGACGTTATCATTTCCATTGGTAAAAACTGTAATTTCGGTGCATCCAATCACATTACTGCCATAAACAGTATCACTATTGGAGACAATTGTCTGACAGGGAAATGGGTCACCATTTCAGACAACAATCACGGGACGACAAGCAGAAAAGATTTAGAACTCCCGCCAATCCTGCGAAAAGTCTACAGCAAAGGGCCAGTTGTCATCGGCGACAATGTTTGGATTGGTGATAAGGCCACTATTTTAAGCGGAGTCACAATAGGAAACGGAGCAGTCATCGGAGCAAACAGCGTGGTGACTAAAGATGTGCCGGCCTACAGTGTGGCCTGTGGCAATCCTGCAGAGATAATAAAACAGACTTGATGCAAATCATTTACAGGCTTGTATGGAAAGAACCTCTAACTTTGAACTTCTCCGGTTGATTCTCATGCTAATGATTGTCATCCACCACTGCATCGTAGTGGGGCTTGGCATTGAAGGACTATGTTCCTCATATGACCTTCAATTGGCCGCTGTTGGGAGGGATGTTCCTACATTGCTTTTCACGAACTGTTTTTGTATTGTTGCTGTTAATGTTTTTGTGCTAATATCCGGATATTTTGGCATAAGAATAAAACTACGGAAGGTCTTGCTCTTGCTTTTTGCGATTTATTTCTACACGATATTTTTCACAACGCTGCCACTAATAACATACGGCAACGTCAGATTAGGACTGTATAAGTTGGCCGTTTTCTCGCAACAACCGCATTATTGGTTCCTCAGAGAATACTTTATCCTGCTTCTGTTCTGCCCGTTCATAAACGAAGGCTTAGAAAGATTTTCAAAGAAGAACCACTTGATTTTCGTTCTCGGCTTGACATTTGTTTCCTGTTATTTGGGATATGTTTTTGGCCGTTCGGTTAACCATAACGGTTATAATTTTGTTAATTTCATATTACTTTATGTACTGGGAAGTTATATCAAAAGGTATCCTGTAAAGGGAAACGGAAAAATTTGGGGATTGACATATGTCGTCACCACTCTCGTTATTGCACTTTTGAGTATATATTTTTATCAAGAGGGAAAATATGGCCTGGTTTGGAAACTAACTTACTACAACAACCCCCTTGTAATAGTTGCCTCACTCGCCTTGTTCCTGGCATTCCGCTCTGTAAATATTCGGAGCAAACGCATCAACAAGATTGCTCAAAGTTCAATCTCAATCTACCTATTCGGCTGTTCTGTTACAATACTGAGATGCACATGTGATTTAACCAAGTTTTCCTATGCCCAGCTTCACGATAATATGGGAATATTCATATTGTCACTCGTTGGCATATCACTCGCCACTGCAGTCCTTGCCATTGCTATAGACCAAATCAGGCTGTACGCTTGGCATAAAATAGAGAACCTAACAACTTCTGCAACATGATTTCTGCTTATTCTGCATAATAATACACCAACATGATACCAAAGGTCATCGCATTTTATTTGCCACAATTCCACCCCATGCCGGAAAATGACAACTGGTGGGGCAAAGGTTTTACAGAATGGACTAACGTCGCTAAAGCAAAACCGCTTTTCAGGGGGCATAAACAACCGCATATTCCTGCAGATTTGGGGTTTTACGATTTACGTCTTCCTGCTTCCAGAATAGCCCAGGCTGAAATGGCACGGGAATTTGGAATCTCCGCATTTTGTTATTGGCACTACTGGTTCAACGGGAAGAAATTGTTAAACTTTCCGTTTGAGGAGGTTGTACGGACAATGCAACCGGACTTTCCCTTCTGTTTGGCTTGGGCAAACCATAGTTGGTACAACAAACAATGGACGTCATCCGGTTCCGGTCATTTTTCGTTAGCAAGAACTACACTACTGATTGAGCAAACATACGGGGGAGTGCAGGATTATACCAACCATTTCATGGACTTATTGTCTGCATTTAAAGACAACAGGTATTTTAAAGTCCATAATAGACTGCTATTCGTTATATTTGATCCGGATTCGTTCCCCGACTTCTCTTTGTTTAAAGAGACGTGGAACTCTTTAGCCAAACAAAACGGACTCCCCGACTTCTATTTTGTGGCACACGTGTTTAAGGACACCGAAGATGTCAGCCAATATAGGGAAATGGGGTATGACGCCGTTAATCTTTCACTTCATGCCAAGCCGTTTGGTAATAACTTATTTAAGACAAACGGGTTAATAGCACGTATCAAGTCTCACTTCACGACAGGCCCCCTAGTTGTTGACTACAAAAAAGCAGTCTCTGTCATGGATACGCCGTTGTTTGAACGAGAAGACATTTTTCCCACAATAATTCCAAATTGGGACCACACCCCACGAAGCGGACGTTTCGGCAGACTCTTCAAAAATTGCACTCCGGAGTATTTTGCCAAGCATGTGAGAACAATACTGTCCAGAATAAAGAACAAATCCGCCGAAAACCAAATCGTATTTCTGAAATCATGGAACGAGTGGGGAGAAGGTAATTACTTGGAACCTGACCTTGAATACGGCAAAGCCTTCGGGCTTGCACTGAACAGAGAGTTGCACAATGCATAATATCACACGAATCTCTATTAGTTATAGAAAACCCCGTATCAACCCATGAATCCGACTCTTTCCATCGTGATGCCAGTCTTCAACCACACAGAAGAATTGAAGACCATGCTCAACTCCATCCTGGACAAT
>CACYCZ010000032.1 GCA_902773055.1 uncultured Bacteroidales bacterium | reverse complement strand
GTAGAGTGCTATGTATGAGTTGATGATTGATATAATGGCTTTTTCCCGGCCTTCTTTAAATAGGAGTGAGATGAAATGTTGTGTCAAATGGTTGACACTGTTTCCGCATGCACACTGTAGAATGTCAGCTTTTTGGGCAGAGGGAATCGTTGGATTATCCAAAATCTGTTGCAGCCCCGGCATGTTTTGCAGGTTCTGTTGCAGAGTTTTCATCTCTGCAAATATTTGGTCCTCCTGTCGGGATTCAATGCTTGCTTTCAGCAGTGCACGGGCATATCTTACTGATACAACTCCAGAGCTCATCTTAGTTTGTTTTATCTATTGATATTTCATCAAGAAACTGATTGATCAGTTGCATTTGGTTTTTGTCGTCGTTCAGTTTTTGGCGTATTACTTTTTCGGCCACTTCCACTGAGAGGACAGCAACCTGGGAGCGGATGTCTTGTATGGCGGCTTTCTTTTCAGCTTCAATGGTGCTTTTTGCATCCGCCAAAAGTTTCCTGGCTTCTTCCTGTGCTTCACTTTTTGCTTTGGCAACAATGGCGTCATGGGTTGTCTTTGCCTCGTTGAGAATCATAGCTTGCTTCTCTTTTGCTTCTTGCAAAATAGTGTCGCTTTCTTTCTGTATGTTAGCTAACTTTTCTTTTGCCTCGTATGCCTGTTGGAGACTTTCATCAATGAATTTCTTTCTTTCGAGTACCATTTTTGAAATGGCAGGAAATCCGAAACGCCACATGATAACCAGTACAATCAGGAAGACTAAGGTCATCCAGAAAAGTAAACCAGTGCTGGGCATCAATAATTCCATAGATGATGCTATTGAAAAAGTCTGATTACTGTACGCACATAAATGAAACAACAACTGCAAACAATGCTACACCTTCAATCAGTGCAGATGCAATCAACAGGTTTACCAACAGTTTGTTGATGACCTCTGGTTGGCGTGCCATTGCATCCATGGCATTTCCACCTATTCTGCCAATACCAATACCTGCGCCAATCGCAGACAAACCAGCACCGAGTCCGGCACCTAATTTTGCAATACCTGATGCAGCTTCAGCTGCTAATAATAATGAAATCATGTCTTTTATGTTTTAGTTAATATGTTTATTCTGTTTCGGGTTCTGTTCGGGCCAAGCCTATGAATGTGGCACTGAGCATGGTGAATACCAGTGCCTGGAGGAAACATACAAGCAGTTCCAGTATCATCATACAGATACTGAGAATGATGCTGAATGTCCCAAGACCGTAGAGCCATGCTGCTGACATGGTCGCACCGACAATAAATATGATACATGTCAGGGCCAATGCTATGGCATGTCCGGCAAGCATGTTGGCGAAAAGACGGATCATCAGGGCAAACGGCTTGGTAAATATGCCGATGAATTCTATTGGAACCAGAATGATCTTTACCGGTCCTGGTACGTGTGGATTGAATATGTCTTTCCAATAATGCTTGTTTCCGCTGAATTGGGTTATAATGAATGTGCAAAGTGCCAAAAAGAATGTGATGGTAATATTTCCTGTCACGTTTCCACCAAATGGAATGAGTCCCATGAGGTTGCAGATAAAGATGAAGAAGAATACGGTCACGAGGTATGTGCAGTATTTCTCATATCCTTTTCCCAGGCATGGCTTTATGATATCTTCCTGGAGGTATGTTATAAGCATTTCTACAAAGCCTGTCAGTCCTGACGGTGCGGGATCGGTTGGCTGATGTCTGCGATACCAGTGTGATGTGTAGATGATTATGAATATCAGTACAAGGGCGTCAATCAGCAGGTTGGCAACAGTTTTCGTGATGGAGATGTCTATGGCTACGGGGCTGTAGTCATTGCCGATGCGCTCGGTTATGATTCCCTTGTATTCTTTATTCGTTCCGAGGGCCAGATTATACGGGCCTTGGCGCATGCCTTGTGCATCGGGTGCCTCGGCAAATTTACCGCTGGAGAAGATGTGCCATCCTGTACTGCTGTAGACTATGATGGGCAGGTGGATGACTATTGCGTTATCGCCTTCGCCCGTGATGTGCCATTCGTGTGAATCCTGAATGTGTTCCAACACGATCTCGGTCGCATTGATTCCTTCGCTCTGTTGCTCTGCATGGATGTCAGGGCTGCCGAGGAGGAATGCCAGGCTGATAAATATGTACTGAATTGTCTGTTTCATTTTTTATTGGGAAGTTGCCCTTCTGTTTTTATAAAAAATACTGTGTCAAAGACAAGCATGATTAAATAGTAGCTGCAGAAGGTCAGGGCGAACATGAGTCGTGTCGGACGCGAGTCTTCGAGCAGGCAGTATGTCAATATAACAAACATGGCTGTGACCAGCCGTCCTCCTGTTGCTCCAAGGTAGAGATGGACTGCGCTTTCGCGCGAATTGGCCATAATTGTTTTCCAGATGCAGATAAACAATATGCTTATGACTGCATTGTATGTGAGTGAAATGATGATAGGCCAAAGGAGTTGGTGGCGTACAGAGATGTTCATGTATGCTAAGGCTGTCAGGGTGATGCCTATAAGCAAAAATAATACGCCTTTGACATATTGTCTTGCCCTGTTCTCTATGTATGTCCTGTCGGGTTGATTCATCTTGTCAGCATTCAACGCATAGTTTAACCTGATCCTGGCTTACTTCGACAAAACCTCCGATGACTGCAATGCTGAAGTGTCCTTCCTTGGTGGTATATTCAATTGTGCCGGCTGTCAGCGACGATATTATCGGGGCATGGCCGGTCAGTATTTCAAACTGTCCGAGCGAGCCTGGCACCAAGACGCTTTCAGCCTCGTTGTCATATATTATCTTCTCGGGTGAGACTATTTTCAGTTGTAACATTTGCTGCGGAAGATTTTATGCCTGAGCTTGTTCTATCAGTTTCTTACCCTTCTCAATGGCCTGTTCAATGGTTCCTACATTCAGGAAGGCCTGCTCGGGAAGGTCGTCCAGTTCTCCGTTCAGAATCATGTTGAATCCCTTTATGGTGTCTTCAATGCTGACCATTTCGCCGGGTACGCCGGTAAACTGTTCTGCTACGGTAAAAGGCTGAGAAAGGAAACGCTGTACACGACGCGCCCTGTTTACAGTCTGTTTGTCTTCATCGGACAATTCGTCCATACCGAGAATGGCGATGATGTCTTGCAGCTCTTTATATTTCTGCAGTATCTGTTTCACCCGCTGAGCACACTCATAGTGCTCTTTGCCTACGATGAGCGGGTCCAGTATGCGTGAAGTTGAGCCTAATGGGTCAACAGCCGGATAGATACCTAACTGAGCGATGCTTCGCGACAGTTCGGTTGTTGCATCCAAATGGGTAAATGTTGTTGCCGGTGCCGGGTCGGTAAGGTCATCTGCCGGCACGTATACTGCTTGGACAGAGGTGATGGAGCCGGTCTTGGTTGATGTGATGCGCTCCTGCATGCTGCCCATCTCGCTGGCCAGTGTGGGCTGATAGCCTACGGCTGACGGCATACGCCCGAGGAGTGCTGATACTTCGGAGCCGGCCTGGGTGAATCTGAAGATGTTGTCGACAAAGAACAGGATGTCGCCGCCTTGGTCACGGAACTCTTCTGCTACGGTAAGGCCTGAAAGTGCTACGGAAGCACGTGCACCGGGCGGCTCGTTCATCTGGCCGTATACCAGTGTGGCTTGTGACTTCTTCAATTCTTCGGGGTCAACGAGTGACAGGTCCCATTTGCCTTCTTCCATGGCAGCCCGGAACTTGTCACCATATTTTATTACACCCGATTCTATCATTTCGCGAATCAGGTCATTGCCTTCACGGGTGCGTTCGCCTACTCCGGCAAATACGGAAAAGCCGTTATGACCTTTGGCAATATTGTTGATAAGTTCCATAATCAACACGGTCTTGCCGACGCCGGCACCACCGAACAAACCGATTTTGCCACCTTTCAGATATGGCTCTAACAGGTCAATGACTTTTATGCCTGTAGCCAGCATTTCCTTGGAGGTGGAGAGTTCCTCGAATTTTGGTGCCTCACGATGAATGGGGTAGGGATTGTCTTTTGCCAAAGGTGCCATACCGTCGATAGCATCTCCGATGACATTGAGCATGCGCCCCTTGATCTGTTCGCCCGACGGCATGGTGATAGGCGAACCTGTCGGTATGACTTCCAACCCTCTCTGAAGACCATCTGTATTATCCATGGCTACAGTGCGGACTGTGTCTTCGCCGATGTGTTGTTGTACCTCGATAATTAATTCTTTACCATCGGGCCGTACAACTTTCAAGGCATCGTAGATTTTAGGCAGCACTTTCTCTGGGTCTTGTCCGGAAGTGTCAAAATATACATCGATGACTGGACCGATTATCTGAGATATTCTTCCGTTAATGTGTGACATATTTTATGTGTATTTGAAATTCTTTTTTCAAAGTTAGGCAAATAATTTTATTCGGTGCTGCTTTTGCTTGTTTTTTTTGATGAATTCATGGTAATATTCCTTTTTTTTAATGTTTTTAGGAGCACAAAATTGTCAGGCATACTTTTTAAAAAGCATTGGGAGGATAGTCGGCAATGTTTTCAGGCTATGAAAAATGTCATGTGAATGATAGGCTGCAATCCATGAAAAGAGGGATTGTGTATCCAAAATTTTATTTGGTTCGTTTTACTTTTATTAACACTTTTGTCAGCCCGTCTCAGGCCCCCCCCTCCAGAAGGCATTGGGAAGGGGGTGATTTTGTAGGCCTACGAGTTTTTGCTGGCAGGCCTGCCAGTTTCAGCGCGCAGGCCTGCCAGTAAAACTTCCGTGGCCAGTCAATTTTTTTCTGAAAAAAATACAAAGGAAAAAGGGGCTCTGAAGTGCAAAATGAAAACAGTTATTAATATTATACAACATAATTTTACATACAAAGGGCGCGTCCCCGGATAATCCTTTAAGAATTGCCTGCATGCTGTTTCTGAAGTAAATCGTGGGGATGGCAGTGATGGTTCAGGGATTTGTGAGCGGTGCAGGTGTAGTTGTGTTGTGATATGTTTAAAAGGTACCATGCCATGTTGTTTTGCAGAGAGTCGATAAATTATGCTGTTGCCAGGCTTGTGTAAGGTAAGGCTATACCTTAGTGCTGTGCCTTGGGGGCTTTATCCTGCCGGCCTGCCGGCAAGCTTAATGCAAATCATAAAATAATCGGCGGGAATAGCCGTGAAGTTCTCTTATTTTATGTACTTTTGCATAAATATGTAGAATAATCATGAATAGAATTTTTTGTTTGCTTTTTATGTTGTTGTGCATTCCGATGGCGTTGTCTGCACAGTCAAGTTCTTTACCAGATGAAATATCCCGGATACATGAGAATATAAAGGAAAAATATGCTCCCGATGGCAGGGTTGCCATATTTGCACCGGTATATACCGTTGATGGAAAAAATATCCTGTTAAGCGGCATTACAACATCCAGGGCTGCACGTCAGGAACTGTATGCCGGTTTGAAGGCTCAAGGGTATGATATCCTCAGCAGTATGAAGGTTTTGCCCGAGGATAGTGACTTGGGGGAAGAATGTTGGGGGATTGTCAAGAATTCTGTCTGCAACCTGCGTGCATCGGCTGACTATGGTGCTGAAAACGTTACTCAGGCACAGATGGGAATGCCTGTGCGGCTTATCCGAAAAGAGCGTTGGCTGCAGGTTCAGACGTGTGACAATTATCTTGGCTGGGTTGAGAATGCAGCTATTCAGCGTGTGACAAAATCTCAGCTGGAAGAGTGGAACAAGGCTCCCAAAGTGGTTGTTACAGCCCTGTGGGGACAAGTGTTTACGTTGCCGAGTGAGAAATCGCCTGCAATGGGTGATGTCGTGGCTGGCAACCGTCTGAAGATGCTGGACAAGAAAGGCAAATTCTTCCGTGTTGAATATCCTGACGGACGTATGGGGTATATCCACAGTTCACTTTGTGAGGAGTTGACGAAATGGCGCAAGGGACTGGACAACTCGCCTGAAGCCATTCTGGCAACGGCACGGCGCCTTATAGGGATTCCTTACCTGTGGGCCGGTTTTTCAACCAAGGGAGTGGATTGCAGCGGCTTCGTCCGTACAACATTGTATATGCACGATATAATCATTCCGAGAGATGCTTCCCAGATGTGCCGTTACGGACAACGGGTAGAAATCGGTGATTTTTCCCAGTTGCAACCTGGAGACTTGCTCTTCTTTGGTTCCCGCAATGCAGAAACAGGGAAAGAGCGTGTGAGTCATGTGGGGTTCTATATGGGAAACAAACGCTTTATTCATTCGTTGGGAAATGTTCATGAAAATAGTTTTGATCCTGCAAGCAATATATACGATGAATACAATATGGGGAGGCTGTTGTTTGCGTCCCGCATCTTGCCTTATATAAACAAGCATCCGTATTTGAATACAACCGATAAGAATCCTTATTTCAGTGAATTGTTGAATTTTGATTAATTTATTAATTAGATAGGACTATGTCTACAAGACGTGAATTTCTTAAACATACGGCCGTAGGAGCAGCGGCTGCCTTGCTGGGTACCCGGCAAGGGAATGCAATGACTATTGCCGCCCCAGCCATTCACCGAAATGGCGGAACGGGTAAAATGAAACTGACATTTTTTCCCTATACTCTGAAACTGCAGCATGTTTTTACAGTTGCTACGTACTCCCGGACAACCACTCCCGATGTACAGGTGGAGATAGAATACGACGGACTCGTCGGATACGGAGAGGCATCAATGCCGCCTTATCTTGCCCATGAACTGGGAACCGTGGAAAGCGTATGCGAGTTTCTTGGACGGGTGCAGAAGGTCATAGGTGATTTCAAAGACCCTACCCAGTTGGAGGATATCCTGTCATATATTGATAAGATGGATGACGGCAATGCCGCCGGCAAGGCAGCTGTGGATATCGCCTTACATGACCTCGTAGGTAAAATGTTTGGTCTGCCGTGGTACAGAATATGGGGATTGGATGCAGCCAAAGCTCCTGATACGACATTCACGATAGGTATTGACTCGGCTGACATGATAAAGCAGAAGACAAGAGAGTGTGCCGACCGTTTTAATATTCTGAAAGTGAAATTAGGACGTGATAATGACAAAGAAATCATTGAAACCGTACGTTCGGTAACAAACTTGCCGATAGCTATTGATGCAAACCAGGGATGGAAAGACAAGCATCAGGCACTTGACATGATTGTATGGCTGAAGGAAAAAGGAATTGTGATGATAGAGCAACCCATGCCTAAGACCCAGATTGACGATATAGCATGGGTGACGGAAAACAGTCCGTTGCCTGTGTTTGCTGATGAAAGTATTCAGCGTTTGAAAGATATAGCTCTGTTAAAAGGTATTTTCACAGGAATAAATATAAAACTGATGAAGTGTACAGGTATGAGAGAAGGTTTCAAGATGTTGAATACAGCTCGTGCCTTGGGCATGAAGGTAATGGTGGGTTGTATGACCGAAACAAGTTGTGCCACATCTGCTGCGGCACAGTTTTCTCCCGCTGTAGATTTTGCTGACTTGGACGGTAACCTGCTCATTGCCAATGACCGGTTTGACGGAATGAAGGTTGTTAAGGGAAAAATAACATTGTCCGACCGCCCGGGCATAGGTGTTATAAAATTATAGTTAATAAGTAATCCATGTGTTAAAATGAATAAATCAGCCTATATCGGAATCCTTATTATCTTTGGTTTCTGTTCTGTTGCGGCAGCTCAGGAGAAATATAGTTGGGACAAGGATTTGCAGCATCGTATCAAATATGATTTTACCCGTACAAGGGAAGATGTTGTCAGCTACATAAAAGAGTACATCCCTGATGTAACAGAGAAACAACTGTCTCAGTGGGAGGCGGTAAATGCTTTGGAATGGATGGACATTGACGGTCAGAAACGATATTTCAGGAACGCTGCTCCCAATTTGTTCCGAATAGATAATGCCTGCCGTAGAATAAAGAATCTTAAAGAAGGTGTCACGCTCAGCAATAGTCAAAGAGCAGATTTAGAGAATATTCCAGAGGTTATACGTGAGGCATCTGGGCCTTATTGCATAGGTGCACCGAAACGTATGCGGGTTGATTTTGTGCTCACGGTAGATGCAGATGCAGTGCCTGCAGGAGAGAAGATACGTTGTTGGTTGCCTTTCCCCCGTACGGATGTTCCCCGTCAGAAAGATGTGAAGTTGTTGTATACCAGTGAAAAGAAATATAAAATAGCTCCGAGCACCTGCAAGCATGCTTCCGTATATATGGAAAAGAAAGCACAGGCAGGAAAACCGACAGTGTTTAAAGAAACGTTTGAATATGTATCCTATGGGGCGTGGTTTAATCTTAAACCCGAAAATATCAAGCCTTATGATACGTCATCAGCACTTTATAAAGAATATACTTCAGAACGTGAGAAGCATATCGTCTTTACCCCAGAATTGAAGGCACTTGCGGCAGAATTGACGGAAGGGGAAACAAATCCGCTGCTGAAGGCGCGAAATATTTTCAGATACATTACAGCTAATTATCCTTGGGCTTCTGCGCGTGAATATTCTACAATTGAGAATATTCCCATGTATGTCTTGAAAAATCATCATGGTGACTGCGGGCAGGTGAGTTTGTTGTTTATTACTTTATGTCGCATCTCTGGTATTCCTGCCCATTTCCAAAGTGGTCTGATGTTGCACCCCAATGCTTCCAACCTGCATGATTGGAGTGAAATATATTTTGAAGGAATCGGATGGGTTCCTGTTGACCAGTCTTTCGGCATACCGGTTTATGCCCATAATGATGATGAGACTTGGTTCTTTCTGGGTGGAATTGATTCGTGGCGTTTGATAGCAAACAGTGATTACGGAATGGATTTCTTCCCCAAGAAGAAATACCCTCGTAGCGAGACTGTAGACTTTCAGCGTGGTGAAGTGGAATGGAAAGGTGGAAATTTGTACTATGACCAATGGCATTATCATTGGGATATAGATTATTTGACTAAATAACTTTTATAATCATATGAGTATTATTGATAACTTGATAGAAAGAGCAAAAAGCAATAAACAGCGTATAGTCCTGCCGGAAAGTCTTGAGGAACGTACGCTGACAGCTGCTGACAGATGCTTGCGTGATGAACTTGCAGACATTATTCTTATAGGCAATCCTGAAGAGATAAAAGCCTTGGCTGTTCGGTTAGGATTGAACCATATTGATAAAGCAACAATTATAGATCCTCAGACTTCTGACAAGACTGAGGAATACGCGCAGATGTTATATGAATTGCGCAAGAAAAAAGGAATGACTATAGAAGAAGCGCGTGTGAAAGTGCTGAATCCCTTGTATTTTGGTTGCCTCATAATAAAGAGCGGCGATGCAGACGGGCAAATCAGTGGTGCTCTGAGCACAACGGGTGATACTCTTAGGCCTGCCTTGCAAATTATAAAATGTGCTCCTGGGGTGACATGTGTAAGTGGGGCCATGTTGTTGCTGACTAAAATGCCTCAATATGGTAATGACGGAGTTTTGGTGATGGGAGATATTGCCGTGACTCCGCAGCCCGATGCGTCTCAACTGGCACAGATAGCGCTATGTACAGCCCAGACGGCTCGGGATGTGGCTGGTATAGAGCCTCGTGTTGCAATGCTGAGTTTTTCTACTAAAGGGTCTGCTTCTCATGAAGTAGTGGATAAAGTTATTGAAGCAACTCGCTTGGCGAAGGAAATGGCTCCGGATTTGGCTATAGACGGAGAGTTGCAGGCCGATGCAGCGTTAGTGCCATCGGTTGCAGCGAAGAAAGCTCCGGGAAGTGCTGTAGCAGGGCATGCCAACGTATTGATTGCCCCTAACTTGGAAGTAGGTAATATTGGGTATAAATTGGTACAGCGACTTGGCGGAGCGGAAGCTATAGGACCTATTCTTCAAGGAATAGCCCGCCCTGTTAACGACCTCAGCCGGGGATGCTCTGTCGAAGACATCTATATAATGGTTGCCATTACAGCTAATCAGGCTATGGCTGCGAAGTAGCCTGCATAATAATTTTATTGAATAAGTATGAAAATTTTAGTTCTGAATTGTGGAAGTTCTTCCATTAAGTACAAGTTGTACAACATGGATGACAAGTCCGTCCTTTCGGCAGGGAATATTGTCCGGATAGGGTTGCCCAGGGCACACCTGAAGCTTAAAGTGCCTTTTGAACGTAAGGTATATCATGATATACCCAACCATGAAGTGGGACTGGAATTATTGTTCCGTTTGATGACCGACAAGGATTTAGGAGCGATAAAGACGTTGGATGAGATTGACGCAGTTGGACACCGCATTGTTCATGGCGGTTCTTTTACCGAGAGCATGGAACTGACGTCTTCAACTTTGCGTGAGTGGAAGAAGTTCAGTGACTTGGCCCCACTACACAACCCTGCCAGCCTGTTGGGTATCGAAGCTATTTCCAAGAAACTTCCATTCTTACCTCAGATTGGTGTTTTTGATACGTCTTTTCACCAGACTATGCCAGAGCATGCCTATATGTATGCTATTCCGCGTAAGTATTATCAGCGATATGGTATACGTCGTTATGGTTTCCATGGTACATCTCATCGTTATGTGCTTGGCAGGGCCGCAGAAGTACTGGGATTTAATCCGGAAGAAAAAAATGTCATTATCTGCCATATCGGAAATGGTGCTTCGCTGGCGGCCGTCAAGAATGGCAAGTGTGTGGATACGACAATGGGGCTTACTCCTCTTGAAGGCCTTATCATGGGTACGCGTTGCGGCGATATAGACCCATCTGCAGTCCTTTATATGATGGATAAGGAAAAGCTCAGTGTGCGTGAAACGTCCAATATACTGAATAGAGAAAGTGGTATGCTCGCCTTGAGCGGAGTCTCTTCGGATATGGCTGAGATTGCAAAGGCAGAGCAAGAGGGCAATCGGCGTGCACGTATTGCCAACAGAATGTATAATTATCGTATAAAAAAATATATTTCAGCATATATGGGTGTACTTGGTGGTGCCGATTACATCCTATTTACAGCTGGAGTGGGTGAGCATCAGTGGGAAATGCGCCAACGTTGTACTGCGGGCTTGGAATTTATGGGTATAAAGATAGATGAAGAACTCAACAAGGCTGCTTTCGGAACAGAATCTATTATCTCTGCTCCAGACAGCAAGGTTACTGTTGCTGTCATTCCTACTGACGAGGAATTGCTTGTTGCGATGGATACCTATAAGATAATAAGCAGTAGAAGGATATGATATTAATTATCAAAAATATATTATGAAAAATCAAAATGTTATTAAGACTATTCTTGCCATAGTGGCAATAGTGACGTCATTACCTGTCATGGCGCAGAGCCATGTTGGGAAACGTGTATCGGCTATGGATGCATCGGCATGGGATAAATCCATATGGCTTTCTGTGCGAGATGCAGAGGTTGTGACCCGTAAAATCACTACTCAGGATTTCCTTGCTGCCGACGGTGCCAGTTTCTTCATGTCTACTATGAAGAATGAAAAGAAAGTTGTAGCTGCCAAATGGATGACAACGGGACTTGGTGTTTACGAATTATATATTAATGGTAAAATCGTTGGAGATGAGATACTGAAACCAGGTTTTACGCATTATGCCAAGACAAAGCGTTCATTTACCTATGATGTGACCGATGCTCTCAATCTTGTTGCTGGAGGGGTTAATGTTTTCTCTGTACAAGTTACACCTGGTTGGTGGGCAGATAAAATCATAACGCCGTCAGGGCATGACGGTATGATTGGGAAAAAATGTGCTTTCCGTGGTGTCATTGAATTTACCTATGCTGATGGCTCAAAGAAGTTATATGGTACTAACCTGAAAGACTGGAAGGCCGGCATTGCCGGTCCTGTCAAGCATGCAGCTATATTTGATGGTGAAACCTATGATGCCCGTATTCGTCCTGGCTATGCAAGTGCCGGGAAATTTTCAGCGCCTGAACAGAATACGGAATTTTCCGGAGAGATTCTCCCCAGTGAAGGTGCTGAAATATATTTGCGCCCGGATCTGGCCCTTTCACCCGTCAAGGCATATCTTTGGAAGGGTGTTACCGATGCACATGAGGATGCATACGGTAAGGTTATCGTTACCAAAACCTTTGCAGCGACTGACGAACTTACAGTGCGTCCCGGTGAGACGCTTGTCGTTGATTTCGGGCAGAATTGTGCTGCTGTGCCATCCTTCGTATTTGCAGCCAAGGCCGGAACAGTCCTGACTTGCCTTCCGTCGGAACTTCTGAACGATGGCAATGGTGCCAAGAGTCGTGGTATGGATGGTCCTGAGGGCAGTTGCCACCGCCTTAACTTGAGAACACCTGACAAGGGTATGATATTGAATTACACTTTTGCAGACAGAAAAGGTTTTGTTACCTATCAGCCGCGTTGTACATTCTTCGGCTATCGTTATATGTCTATTACGGCAACATCGGCTGTCCGTATTAAAAACCTGAAATCTGTGCCGGTATCTTCCATCACCAAGGATATGGAGAGTGGTTCAATCTCTACTGGCAATGAATTGGTAAATAAACTTATTTCCAATACAATATGGGGACAGCGCTCCAATTATCTTTCGGTTACAACTGATTGCCCTCAACGTAATGAACGTCTGGGGTGGACTGCCGACACTCAAGTGTTTGCAGAAACCGGAACCTTTTTTGCCAATACCGATGAGTTCTTCCATAAATGGATGCGTGATATGCGTGATACCCAAAGTGCTCTTGGCGGTTTTCCCGGTGTTGCTCCGTTGGCACAATATGGTGCGATGGACAATAACATGATGCGACTTGGTTGGGCAGATGCTGGTATTATTGTTCCCTGGACGGTATGGAAGCAGTTTGCCGACACTAAGATTATCGATGAGAATTGGGAGGCGATGGAACGTTTTATAGATCATATCAATGAAACGAAGTATGACCATCAGGCCCTTGCTGCAGAAAATGGAAACTATCAATGGGCTGATTGGCTCAGTTACGAGCCTCTGGAAAGTTGCGGCCGTGGTGCATTTGAGACCGATGCTTCCGGCAAATCTGTTCCCAAGGCCGATGCCATTGCCTATTGGAACTATCTGAGTGCTTCCTATTGGGCTATTGATGCTGGTATGATGAGGGATATGGCCAAGGCTTCCGGACGTAATGTGCAGAAATATCAGCAGATGGTTTACGATGCCAAGAAGTATCTGAAAGAAACATTCTTTACTTCGAAAGGAGAATTCAAGATTGCTATTTTAAATACGATGCAAACCCCGGCTTTGTTTGCACTGAAGAATGAGCTCTTTGACGGTCAGGCTAAAGAAAATATGCTTAACCGCCTTCGGAAGAACTTTGAGCAGCATGGTAATTGTCTTCAGACAGGTTTCCTCGGTACATCTATCTTGATGGAGACTCTTACAGCTAATGGCTTGTCAGACGTGGCTTATGAATTGCTGTTCCAGCGCAAGAACCCAAGCTGGATATATTCTATAGATAATGGTGCGACAACTATCTGGGAGCGTTGGAATAGTTATATGCTTGACAAGGGTATGGGGCCCAAGGGTATGAACAGTTTCAACCATTATGCCTATGGGTGCGTATGCCAGTGGCTGTGGGAGACTGTTGCCGGCATTGCAGCCGATCCGTCTGAGCCTGGTTTCAAGCATATTATCATGCGTCCTGTTCCTGACAAGCGTCTGGGACATCTCCATGCCGAATATCGTTCAGCCGCAGGTCTTATTAAGAGTGATTGGGCATATGAAGGAGACCGTTGGAAATGGGAGGTTACCATTCCTGCCGGTGCTACGGCTTCTGTAACATTGCCCGGTGAGACTCAGGCGACACAGTATACAAGTGGTACCTATGTAATTACAAAGGTCATCCGTTGATATTTGTCTGGTATTAAAGTAAATGGAGGGAGAATTGCCATTAGGTTGTTCTCCCTCCATTTTGTTTGTGGCGGGGCTGTTGTGTAATATAATTGTGCCTATCCGAAGGAAGAGCCCTGGCAGACATAATTTTAATGATATCCTGATATATTTTATATTCACCATCGGTAAATGTACGTTTACCGTTGCGGAATATATGTTCACCGATGTGAAACATACGTTCACCATCGGTGAACATAAAATTTATGCCTGCAATGATATGCTTATCTGGCTATCCTTTAGGGTTTTGCTCCATGGATGCAGAAAATCATATCTTGCAGTCGGGAAATATAATTCTGATTAATTTGATATTGCATTTATTGTAGGGAAGCAGTTGTCCTCAGGAATAGGGTTATGACTGCCGTGCATGGCTGCATGAATAAGGATGCGTGTGATTATGCAGGCACCAATGGGACTTTATACAATGATTATTGTTGTAATAGATAAGAGATCGGATGGTGTAGTTTATGTGTCAGGACATTGTGTGTCGGGATTTTCATCCATGTAGTGTCTTGCATATTCTACGTATCCTTCTGCATTCTTTTTGATGACCCTTAGCGATTCTTCCGGCGTGATTTTTTTTATGAACTTTGCTGGTACGCCACCCCACACTTCATGGTCACCGATAACAGTGTTTTTCAGAACCAATGCTCCCGCAGCAATGATTGAGCCTGTGCCTATGGTGCAATTGTCAAGCAAAGTTGCTCCCATGCCGATGAGGACATTGTCACCGATTTTAGCTCCATGGACTGTCGCATTGTGACCTATGGTGACGTCATTGCCGATAAAGACTTCTCCGAAGCCGGGGCTTACGTGGATGACAGCCCCGTCCTGAACATTGACACGATGGCCCATTCTGATTTTCTCAATGTCACCACGCACGACAGCGCTGAACCATACAGAACAATTGTCTCCCATGATGACATCACCGATGACGATGCCGGTTTCTGCCAGATAGCAGTTTTTGCCGAAACGAGGGGTGTGGCCCAGAATAGTTTTAATCATTGTGTTGCTGTTTGGATAGGTTGTGATGACTTTTTATCTCTTTCTTATTGCGCTTGGAGAACCACAGGCCATAGACTTCGCTGACATTGCTTGCCACGATAAAGGCATTGATGGAATTATCCTTAATGAATTCCATGAGATTTCCGAATTCACTGCGGGTAAGCAGACTTTGTATTTCGGTGTGAGGTTCTTGCGTATATCCTCCCTTGATTTCATACAGGCTGCAGCCCCGCACAAGATTGTTGATGATGTAGTCTCTGATAGGCTCAGGTGTCATAGTTACGATGCATACACGTTTGCGCTTGCTCAGGCTGGCAGTAAAATAGTCAATGACAATGCCATTCAGCCATGTGCCGATGATACCGATAACGACAAGCCTGAAGGGGTTGACGGCAAAGGCGGTACAACTGACGACAACTCCCGATATGGCGACAGCACTGCCGATGTCGATATGCATATATTTGCTGATGATTTTGGCGACAATATCCAATCCGCCGGTAGAACCATTGATGCGGAAGAGTATGGCTTGTGCGGCACTAAGAAGAAAGACAAAGCATAGCAGGTCAAACCATATATCGCCCATGACAGTAGTTTGCCCGGGATTGGTAAGCAGCAGGCTGTAGGGATATATGTAATCGAGCAGGTCCATCAAAGGGCCAAGAATAAGGGAGGCATATATGGTTTTGACCCCGAATTCCCCGTCAATCAGTATAAAGGCTAATATCAGCAGAAAGGTGTTGATAACAGTGAGGCAGACAGAGATTCTGACAGGGAAGCCCAAGGCGGCAGACAGTTCGCTGACTACGATGGAAAGGCCGGATGTGGTGCCGATGATAAGTTTTCCGGGTACGAGGAAATAATATACAGCAATGGCCGTAATGAGCATGCCTATAGTCATTATGAAAGTCTCTTTCCAGAATTTAAGGCTCTGTAACTGATTTGAAATATTAAGAATATTCATGGCAAATTTATAGAGGGATGTAATGGGTTGTTCTATTTATCCTTGTGTCTGCGGAATAGATAGCGTAGTTTGTTAAAGTCGTGTTGGAACATGATGCCGCCCCCCTGAGTTGAGAGTGACGATTTGGAGAAATAACGGTCGTTAGTCTCACTGTAAGCGTTGAGACTGATGGTTCCTTTCTGGTTCAAGAGCCACCTTAGGTTAAAGTCGCCGACAAAGTTGTTGGCGTAGGTGTTCTGCTCGCGATATCCGAAATTGCCGCTCAGTTGCAGCCTGTTCTGCAGCAGGCTGCCTTGAAACTGTCCGCCCACTTCCATGTCGTCAAAGCCGAGACGCCCCGTCGATATATTTGGACCAAAAGTCCAGTTGCTCAGGTGTAAGGCTTGACTTATGATGCTTCCGAGGCTGTTTCCCAGGGTATTGGCAAACAATGACTGCATGGCGAGCATAGACTGGTTCTGGGCAGATGCTCCCGAACTGGTTTCATAGTCATAGGTGTAGAAACGGCCGACGGTGAGCAGATATAGCATCTGCATGTTAAGGTCCTCCTGTGACGAGATGGCGCTCCTGAGTGTCTGCCTCATGTCATCTCCGGCAGTTGGAAAATCCAGCCCGAATGTGACTTGTGGGTTGTTGGCCTTGCCGCCGAAATTTAGCAGGCAGTTGACATTGGTTGTTGCATTGCTGATGTTCTGGCCGATGTTCAGGTCACTGAGGGAGACAGAGTGTACAGTGTAGACACCCACAAGGTTAAGATCTCCATCTTCAGCATTCCCTGAAAAACGCAGGTAGCCATCCGGTTTGATTTGAAAGTTTCGTTTCATCAAATCCTGAATGGTAAGGTGGTATTCACCTCCGCTCGTAGAGTACAGCCCGTTAATACGGAATTTTCCCTTGTTGTGCCATGAAATATCAATAGGACCATTTCCCCTGAGATATAGTCCGTCACCCGTCTTGCGGTCCGTATAGATGACAATTTGCGCATTGGGGTTAATGTTGGCAGTCAGGTTTAGATATACGTCAGTGGTGTTGTCTTTAAAATTATCTATTTCACTGGTCTTCTGAGACGTGCTCTGCTCTTGAAGTCTGTATTGGGGGGAGCCGTTGTGAAAATATATAAAATCAGAACCGGACGCATCCTCTGTTTCGGAAGAATTGTAATAAAACTGAGAGCCATATTGAGGCGACAAGTTTAAGTCGGCATGCACGACGGAGGTGTTGCCGTACATGCGGCCGTTGCCGTCAGCATAGACCACGCCCCAGAAATCATTGCGATGCTCTCCACTATGGTTATATGCCAGCAGGTTGTTGGCATCAAATCGAAGGTCGTATCCGAAGTCTTTCAGCTTGTTGTGTGTGACAGCTCCGATGACGACACAACTGCCATAGTGGGTGTCGTGAAGGAGAAAATCCTCAAAAATGATTTTTCCTTCCTGAAAAAAGATGCTGTCTTTAGACATGGTATATAAGGCGTTCGTTACCGGCGGTGTAAAACTGAGTGTATCCAGCATCACCCCTCCGTAAAGATCCAAATCAGACAGAGGCCCTTTCAGACAGAGTTTACCCGAGACGCTTCCTTTAATGGGGCCAAGGACATTGTATAGCCAGGAATTCAAAAATTCTGCATTGGTGTATTGCGGTGAGAAGTTGAGCTCAAGGCAGTCTTCATCAATGTCGACATAGCCCTTGATGAGCAATGAGTCGTGTGGACTTTGTCTTGTTATGGCGTCAATGTTGATTCGCTTGTCTACATTATCCCAATTCCCGGTGACGTGGAGTGTACCCATGTTGCCTTCTTGGAAATGAAAATTCCTGACATGAATATCAAGAGGGATATTCAGTTCTCCTGATGACTTGGACGGAATAGATGCTGTGCCGTAAATGTTGCCGGAGAATTCTACGGGATGGAAATTCAGCAAGTCTTGAATGTGCGATATTTCCATACCATTCAGGGTTACGAGAAACGGCGAATTGAACGAGTCCTGGTTGCGAATGGATATGAATTGTTCTCCTTGGCGCAGTTCCAGAGGTGACAGGTGTATGCCGTCGGAGGTAATGCTGATATCTGACGAACTGATAGACCAAAGTGTGTCCAATATGGTAAAAGTTGAAGGATAGATGCGTATGTCGGCTGTTTTGAAGGCTTCCTCCTGCCCGTAGAGCTTGCATTTCAGGTTCAGGTTGCCGGCTGTCCCATTGGTGTTAATGGTCTTCCAGGAAAGGGATGGGGTGATATTGTCGTTTGCAGCCTGGACATTCAGTACCAGTTTCGTGTCGGTGTCGGCAAATTGTTTTGATACTTGTGTGAGCAGGTGCAGGGAGTCTGTGTTTCCCCGGAGGAACAGTGAACCGTCTATGTATGGTTCATCGTTCAACTTGAATTTGGGAAGCCATGACATAATCTGGATGCTGTTTTTTCTGTGGTCAATATAGCCCTTGATATCCGCTGGTTTTTCCAGTTCTAACGGAAGGTTGAGGAAGTTGTTGAATAGTCTGGTATCTTTTAATTTGATGCTGAAGTCAACATTTTGCTTGTTTGGCGTGTATTGTACATAGCGTTTTAGTGCCGGAACAGCCGAAGAGACCAGTGTCAGCATAGAGTTGGGTATATCCGTAATCTTTGCTCCTGATGAAATGCTGGCATCAAGGGCAGAGCTCCTGATTTTTATGTTGTTTCTGATGTCATTGCCGATATATAGGATGTTCAGAGAGTCGCATGTATAGTTTTTTTCCTTGTTTTCAAGATGCAAATGATTCAGTACCATGTTCAGATTTTGTTTGTCAGGTGCTGATTGCAACATCATCTGCAATTCTGTGGAGATGATATTGTCTTTTAGAACATCTGTCAGGTGGAGTTCCGTTGTTACCAACTTGTTGATTTTTGCCCCCATGTTTATCTTCAACGTATTGGTGTCATAGTATACATTGGGGGTCATTGTGAGGTTGAGGTTTGGGTCGGTGACATCAATTTTTCCTGTTGCCTTGTTGTTTTCAACAATGCCGCTGAAGGCGATATTGTGGTAGGCATAGTTGTTTAATGTCAGCTGGTTAATTTGGCTTCCGATTTTGATGTTGAGTGGTTTCAGTGTGCCTGTGAATCCTATTTCTCCTGAGTCGTTGTTAGGTTGGACAGCCTTTCCTGTGACTAATTTCTCTATGTTGAAGTCTTTATAACAGAGTGTTCCGTCAATAACCTTATTCTGATACTCTATATCTTCTGTGATATTGCCGATGTCGGTTTGTGTGACACCATTGAGCGTGAAGTCTTCTCCATTAATTTTGAAAGTGCCATTGTGGCTGATATTGCCTATGGCTTGGGCATACTTTTCCACGCCAAATTCGGGGAATGCTTCACACAGATTTTTGATGAAGGCTGATGATAGAGCGCATTTCTCAATCTCTCCGCTTGCCTGAATGGGTTTGTTGTTAAACAACTGTTGGTTTATGATTGCCTCCACAGCCAGGTTTAGCATTTGTTCTTTCTCGTTGTGCATTGTGAGATTTGCCGTCAGCGATGATTTATAAGGGCGGGTACTGATTTGGAGTCTGTAGGCTTCCTTCCAGGTGTTGAGAGCAGGGTATAGGAATTTGAAATCCGCCGGGGTCAGACGGGCTTGTGTGTTAAAATCCTTGACATACACTGTGGGCTTCATGCTGCAGACGAAATCGGGAATCTTTATGTCAGAGTTTGGCAGGTGTATCTGCAGGTCCTTGATTTTGACATCGTCATGGGTTATTCGTGCTTCTCCTTTGAGCCTGTTTATTTTCAGTCCGCTGTTTTCTTCCAGCTTCAGGTGGCGTATCTTGACAGTTGTAGATGGGGTGCCGATGCCTTTTATGGCCATGCTGCCGTCAATATGATTCAGGGCCAGGTGTGCCGGGTTTAGCGTCTTTGAAATCGGTTGGTTTTCGATGTCGTATTGAATGCTGACATCGTGAAGTACTACGGAGTTGGCTTTGACTCTGAAGCTTGATTCGGAATTGCTGTCGCCTTTTGTCAGTTTGTCAATGATGTCTTGGCAGTTCAGGGGGGCGTCAGGTGTTTTCCTGCTGAGGATGCATTTGGCGTGATAAATGCCCAGATGCTTTATCAGGATTTGTTTCCTTATCAGTGGGATGAGTTCCAGTCTTGCGCTGATCTGGCCGGTTTGGAGGAGTGTGTCGGGGCCCAGTCCGGGTATGCATAGGCCGGTTAACTTTATGTTGCCGAACAAGCCTACCTGCAGGTTGTTGATATGTACTTCTGTTCCTGTCTTCTGGGTGAGCAATGCTGCCGCTTGCCGAGCCAGTTTGCGGGAAAAGTAGTCAGAATTGAGAAATAGGTGTATCCCCACTCCTAAGCATACGATAAAGGCTATGGTAAACCTGAAAATATAACTGAATCGTCTGATAAGAATATGCGTTTATGTATAATTTAGGCAAAGTTACGGATTTTCGGCAGAATCGTATGTGTCATTTATCAAGAAAGTTCCTTTTCCAGACCTCTTTTAGAGGTCTCTCGGAGAGGCGGTGCGGTGTATGAAGCAGGGGGAGTGCCTATATTTTCTTTCCTGTGAGAATGGAAAGGGCCGTTTCGGTAATTATTTTGAAGTCGGCTGCAAGGGTTCTGTTTTCCAGGTAATATAAGTCGCGGTCAAGGCGTTTGAGCATTTTTTCCATAGTATCCGTATATCCGTTGTGCAGGGTAGCTTCAGATGTAAGTCCGGGACGTATTTCGTAGAGATGCTGATATCGTGAATCATATTTCATAATCTGCTCTATGAAATAGCGGCGTTCAGGCCTCGGCCCGACAACAGACATATCGCCAATCAATACGTTGTATAGTTGGGGCAGCTCATCCAAATGGTGCTCCCTGAGAATCCTGCCGACAGGTGTCAGACGATGGTCATTCTTGATTTCCAATTGCGGCCCGTATTGTTCTGCATTTTCCGACATGGTGCGAAACTTGTATATGGTAAAAGGTTTGCCGCCTTTGCCGATACGTTCTTGTCGGAACAGGACGGGGCCGTCATGCTGCAGTTTTATGGCTATGTAGATGATAATGAACAACCATGAAAGCATAATCATACCCATAACAGAGAGGATTATGTCAAAACAGCGTTTCAGAACTTTCTGCCAGTTCTTCATTGTGTCGTAATGAGGAACCTTGATTTCCCCTGTTGCCGGATAGTTCCTGTATAGGTCTCTGTATATCATTGTTGATGTCTGTTCGTATTATATAAACTGAATTAATGTTTATTTATTGTAAAAAAACTTGACGGATTTAAAATTTATGTTTCATCTTGCTCCAGACGGTTGTTCTGAATTCTTCTTTGCCGGCTTTCATGAAGGCCGAAGGTAATCCTGTCTCAAATCAGGCCGAGTGATACGGAAAATTAACATTTGCTAACACTGTGGGCGGTATCTTCCCCTAAAAGAGCATCCCCCCGCAGAAGGTGCTGTGGTAGGGGTAAATTTTGCAGGCCTGTTAGATTTTACTGGCAGGCCTGCCAGTTTGAACGCTCAGGCCTGCCAGTGAAAACTGTGAGGCCTGCGGATTTTTCATGCTTTGCTTAGGATGTTTCAAAAGAGTTAAAAGATGTTAATTTTTTTTGAGATTGCATTGGGTAGGTGCTTGCAGTAAGCATGTAGGAAGGGGAGGGGATGTTGTTCGCATGACTGATATGCCGCAATGGCTGTTATGTGTCTGTTTGATTCAAGCCAACGTATTTGTTGTGAAAAAATGTCCCTTTTGTTTTGAAACGGTGATATTGATATATGTTTTGTGGCTTGCAGATAATTGTGGCTTGTTTCTTTTTTTGTAACTTTGCATGTCTATGGCAACAGACAGTATGTTAAGTATTAATGGAGAAAACTTGTCTCTTTATATTGATAAAGAGGCAATAAATAGGCGGATAAACCAGTTGGCCGACCAGATTGAAAGCGATTATCACGGAAAGAAAGTGACCTTCTTATGTGTCTTGAAAGGTGCTTTTGTCTTTGCTTCAGATTTGCTCAGGGCGTATAAAGGTGACTGTGAAATATCATTCATCAAGTTGTCTTCGTATGAAGGTACGACTTCTACGGGTAAGGTAATAAGCTTTGCCGACATGAGGGAAAGTATGACAGGAAAGGATGTCCTGATAATTGAGGATATCGTTGATACAGGTATCACGATGAACTATCTTGTCAATGAACTTATGGCGGAGAAGCCTGTCAGTATCCGGATTGCGACCTGTTTTGACAAGCCCTCCCGCAGGAGGTGCGAGGTAAAACCCGATTATGTGGGGTTTGAGATTGAAGATAAGTTCATCGTGGGCTATGGTTTGGACTATGATGGGCTGTACCGCAATTTTCCGGATGTCTATACCAAATGATTATATATAAAAAATAAAACTGATATGATTAACATTGTAATTTTTGGTGCTCCCGGCAGTGGAAAGGGAACGCAAAGTGAAAAAATTGTAGAAAAATATGGTTTCGCTCATATTTCAACCGGTGATGTGCTGCGCAGTGAAATAAAGAAAGGTACGGAGCTTGGCAAACTGGCCAATGACTATATTTCTAAAGGACAACTGATACCCGACTCGCTGATGACAGATATCTTGGCCTCCGTATATGACAGCCTCCGCGGTACAAGTAAAGGATGCATTTTTGACGGATTTCCCCGGACGATACCGCAGGCAGAAAGTCTAAACACGCTATTGGCAGAAAGAGGTGAGGCAGTGAGCGCCATGATAGAACTCGACGTACCCGAAGAGGAACTCGTCACCCGCCTTGTTGAAAGAGGTAAGACCTCGGGACGTGCCGATGACAACGAAGAGACAATAAAGAAAAGGCTTGGTGTATACCATGCCCAGACATCTCCCCTGATAGAATGGTTTGATGCTCAGGGCAAGCGCTATGCTATTGACGGCCTGGGTGCTATGGAGCGCATCTTCGAGGATATTTGCAGCGTAATTGATAAATTGTAAAAATCAGCTGGTGTATGCCGGAAAGTAACTTTATCGACCACGTAAAGATTTATTGCCGCAGCGGTAAGGGAGGGCGCGGATCCATGCACCTGCATCATGCAAAATACTCCTACAAAGGTGGTCCTGACGGCGGCAATGGTGGCAGAGGTGGACATATCATCTTGAGGGGCAACCGCAATATGTGGACACTCCTGCACCTGCGCTATCAGAAACATGTCATTGCAGAAAATGGCGGAGACGGAGGTGCCAATTGCCTGACCGGTAAAAAAGGCAAGGACGAATACATTGAGGTGCCGTGCGGAACGGTTGTGTATAATGCCGAGACGGGTAAATATATCTGTGATATTACCAGTCAGGGCCAAGAAGTTGTTCTGTTGAAGGGAGGACGGGGTGGCCTCGGGAACTATGAATTCCGTTCGGCCACTAACCAGGCGCCGCGCCATGCTCAGCCAGGGGAACCCATGCAGGAGATGCAGGTGGTGATGCAGCTGAAACTGCTGGCCGATGTGGGACTGGTGGGATTTCCAAATGCGGGCAAGTCAACGTTGCTGTCATCGGTATCGGCAGCCCGCCCCAAGATTGCCAACTATCCGTTCACCACGCTGGAGCCCTCTTTGGGCATTGTTTCTTATCGTGACGGCAAATCGTTTGTCATGGCCGATATACCGGGCATCATAGAAGGAGCAAGCGAAGGAAAAGGTATCGGTATCCGTTTCCTGCGCCATATAGAGCGCAATTCCCTGTTGCTTTTCTTAGTGTCGTGCGAGTCTGATAATATAGGAGATGATTATAGGATTCTTCTGAACGAACTGAAGAGTTTTAACCCTGACTTATGTGCAAAAAAGAGGATTTTGGCCATAACGAAATGCGATACTATTGATGACGAACTGATAGAGTTGCTTCAGGAAACTCTTCCCACAGATTTGCCTGTAGTTTTTATCTCGTCTGTGTCCGGACAGGGTATCATGGAACTCAAGGACGTGATATGGAGAGAATTGAACAGCAAGAGCAACAAGATAGACTCAGACATACAGGAAAGTTCATTGGTACATCGTGACTTGGAGGTAGAAGAAATACAATTGGTGTATTCTGACGATGATGGCGAGGAAGATATAGCCTCTGTTGATTCAGATGACGAAGATATCCTATATCTGTAGACGATGAAGATATCTCCTGTTTTGACATATTATGATATCGGGCCAGAAGTCACTGCGTTCAGTACAACCCGCTATGGGGGATGCAGTACAGGAAACTATGCATCGTTTAACGTCAATGAATATTGTGGTGATGATATCAGCTGTGTCAGGAGAAACCGCGCTGCACTCTGTGAATTATTAGGTATACAGGATTCCAACCTGATTTATCCTCATCAGACACATGGTGTTGAGGTAGAAATCATTACAGCTGATTTCCTCAATAGCCCCGCAGAATATCAGAAACGCCGTCTGGACGGAGTTGATGCCCTGATTACTTCAGAAAGGGGGGTATGTATAGCTGTTTCTACGGCTGACTGTGTGCCGATACTGTTGTATGATGATGCACATAAGGTTGTGGCGGCAGTTCACTCGGGCTGGAGGGGTACGGCAAAAAAGAATGTGGTTGGTGTGATAGCACAACTTCAGAAAAGTTTTGGTTGCAAGCCTTCAGGGCTGAAGGTTGTCATGGGGCCTGCAATAAGCCGTGATACCTTTGAGGTAGGTCAGGAAGTGTATGATTGTTTTGCTGATAACGGCTTCCCGATGCGTGATATTGCCGACAGGAAAAGGGAGAGGTGGTATGTTGACCTGAAAGAGGCCAACAGATGGTTGCTGATGCAGTCGGGCGTTCTCTCCCCAAATATCAGCATATCTGATATATGTACCTACCGACAGAGTGAGGAGTATTTTTCAGCGAGAAGACTGAGCATACAGTCAGGAAGGATTTTGACAGGAATAATGATGTCATGAACGTATTGAGTAAGATACTGGTGATAGTTATACTATGTGCATGTTCCATGTCAGCCGTAGCCCAAAAAGCTGGGGAAGGTGCAGCATTTACCTCTGAAACATATTCCGATACAGAAAAGAACTCTGTGTCAGCTCCGACACGCGGCCTGTTTGCCGGGAGGGACAAGTTTGTAATAGACTTTTCCGCTTGTACCTCCCGGGATTGGTGCTATCCACTTAGAAACGGAAAGGTAATCAGCCCGTTTGGCGGTGCCCGAAGAAATCATAAAGGTGTTGACATTAAAACATTTGCGGGCGATACAATATATGCCGCCTTTGATGGTAGGGTGCGTTTTTCAAACCCCTTCTCCGGATACGGGAATGCCATAGTTTTGCGTCATGATATGGGATTTGAGACCTTGTATTCTCATAATAAAAAGAATCTTGTAGCCTTCGGCGATTATGTCAGGGCAGGGCAGCCTATTGCAATCATGGGCAGGACAGGCCGGGCTACTACGGAACATTGCCATTTTGAAATACGTATCAATGGCAAGGCTTATGATCCCAATCGATTCTTCAATTGTTCCACTCGCCGCTTGCGTTCTGAAAAAGTAATTGTGTATAAGTCAGGGAAACTCACTTTTATTTCCTGTCCGAAAGAGGAGATAAAAGAGCTTCCTGTAAAACAATAAGGATATTAATAAAAAAACAAGGCACTAGCCGTAAAAGGTTGATGCGATTATCAAACCCTCTTATGGCTGATGCATGTTAAATGTTTTCTGTTTGGGATAACCGTATGCTGTATATGCGCATACGGGAGGTCACTATTGTGTAGGTATTATAAATAGTGCTGTTGCCTTCATTGTGTTTTTCTACTTGGAATTTTGCAACATAGTTATATCCTGCAACTTTCGAAGGAATTTTTGATATATATGGAGGGGTGATGATATGATAATATGCGTTTTCGGGCAGTTGTTGTGCCAGGTCAATGCTGATGTTGACAAGTTTTTCTGATGCTATGTTGTCGAATCCCGATAAGTTATGCTGGTTAATTGCAGCAAAATATGCACTGATGACATTTTTTACAGAATCTTTCTCGGCAGGTGTGACAGTCAGTTTGTCTAAATTCTCAATGCATTGTTTTGCTAAAGTTGCATATTTCCCGTCACTGTGTAAGTTGAGATACTTCTGGTATGCTTCCTGTGTGTTTTCACTGCTGTATAGAAGCCATTCAAGAGAGTCAATCTTATTATTACAGAGTTCTGTAAAAGCAGACTGGGGATTGTGGGTGAGAAAAGATTTGTAGATTTCTAAGGAGTCAGATTCGGCAATGCTATTCCAATATTCTTGTGTTTTCCTTAATTCGGTTAAACGGTATTCTATTTCTGTATTATATTGTGATGCAGGATATTTTTTCAAAAAACTGATATAGCTGTTTATGTCATAGTTCTTCTCCAGGGCTGTATAGTCTGCCTTCATGGCATTCTCAAATTTCATGTGCTCATAATAAAAATACCCGGCGCAACCTAATATCAGAATAAGCAGACATGTTATCAGTGGCCACTTGGAACGTTTTTTTGTCGGTGGAAGCAATTTCCCGTTTAATGGCTTGCCGTCTGCCCGTGTTGTGATGACAGGTGAAGGTATTATCGGGGTATTTGATACATTGCATGAACAGTTGGGACATGTTTCCGTACCATTCAGTAATATTTTGCCGCAATCAGGACATGTAATGATATTGCCGGCGATGTTTACGCCGCAGAATGGGCATGTTGGGGCGAGAGTTGATATCTCGTGATGACATTCAGGACATCTGATGATTGCCATAGTCGTGCATTATGAGGTTGGACGTTATTTTTTTTCTTTATCAAGAACAGAGCGTATTGCTGCGTATGCTTTAGGCCAGTCAGTGTTGATAGAAAAGGGAGTGAGCTGGCTCTCATCACTTTCAACATACGCATTGACAATGTCTGTTTCGGTTTCTTCAAACAAGGGATTGGAGCCTGATGCATCAATGAATGACATGATGCGAGATTTCTTTTCATTTTTCGTCAGGCTGGTGTTCAGAAGTGTTGTCTTGAAGAAAGTAGACAAGAACTCTGTCATGTAGTATGCCTGATTATCAAGAAATTCTTTTGTTACATCTTCCTTGCTTTCAAAACTTTTCTTTTTGATGTATTGCAGTGTGGTGTATTTGAATTGAGCGATTTTAGCCACAAGCACATTGCTCGTTGTGTCATTGATAACTTTTTTGGAGTCTTCAAGAACAGTGTTGAAGATGTCTTGGGCTGATGCCTGCAGGATGCATCCCATGAAAAATAACAAAAATGTTAAATGTTTCATACAATTAATGTTTTTATTGATGTCTTATTAATGTCAGATGATTTGTAATGCATGGAGGGTAGTCTTCTTCGTAGTGGGAGACCATAATGAGCGTCTTGTCGCGTTGTAGGCAATATTGGCTGATGACCTCTCTTGCCAGTTGTCTGGTGGGTGTATCCATTCCATGGAAAGGCTCGTCCAAAATCAGCAAAAGGGGATTTTTGACAAAAGCGCGAATCAGCAACATCAAGCGTTGTTCTCCATCAGATAGTTCCATATAGTTGCGTTTTGCGAATTGTCCGGTACCGAAAATTTTCATCCATGTTGAGATTTTTTCAAGATCCGTTTCTTTTATTTTTTTATATAGTCCGATTGTGTCATATAATCCGCTGGCGATAATGTTTTCTACAGGTATGTGTTTTCGGTATGAGCGGAAAATCTCGGGGCTGACAAAGCCGATATGCTTTTTTATGTCCCAAATACTCTCTCCAGTTCCTCTTTTGTGCCCCAAAAGAGTAACATCACACCTGTAACTTTGTGGGTTGTCTGCACAGATAATGCTCAAGAGTGTGGATTTCCCTGCTCCGTTTTTTCCGTGTAGGGCCCATCTCTCGCCTTTTCTGACTTCCCAGTCAAGATTTTTTAAGATATTGCGGTTGCCGTATTTTATTGAAACGTTGTTGAGCCTAAGTATGACATCATCAGTTTTTTCTGTCTCGTAGGTCGTTTCTCGTTGGAGTTGCGCAAAGCCTTCTGTTACTTGTTTTCTGGCGGAGTGGACTTCCTGAAGTAAAGCGGCATTATCTATATTTTTTGCCTCTGTTAGGCGCATCTTCATCACTTCGCCGTTTTTTATATACACCAAATGAGTGAAAGCTTCTGTATCCTGTGGCATTCTGCAGACAGTCAGGATTATCTGTATGGGAAAACTTCGGATTATTTCTTGAAGGAAGTCAGCTACTTGCTTCCTGTTCTCCTCATCAAGACCTATGTATGGATTCTCAATGATGACAAGTCGGGGATTTTTCAAAATAGTTTGTGCTATTTGGAAACGTCTGAATTCACCACTTGACAATGAAATGATGTATTTGTCCATCAGCTCACCAATATCAAGCTTATTTTCCAGTAGTGTCAGAATTTTTTTTCCTCCTTTGCAAGCTCTGTTCAGTACATCTCTGACTTTGGGCATACTTCCTCCTTCTGATTCCAACTCACCAAGCAGGCCTTGATTCCACCGGAGTTGGTACAAGCTACCTGCCATACTGCTGTATTGGTCGTGAAAAGTCAGATAGAATATGTTATCACTTATTTTGTTAGAAGTGGCAGGCGAGAAGTCATAGTTGATTTGTCCTTGCAAAAGGATATATGAAGACATGATTGTTTTCATCAAGAATGTTTTGCCACTGCCATTGTGACCATATACAATCCAGTTTTCGTTATTGTACATCTTCAATGAGATGGGCTTGTTGAATTGATATGGTCCCTTGGGGAGAACATTGTCAATATTTAGAAGTATGTGTTGCGTTTCTGCCATTATTCCTTTTTTGTGTCAGAGACTGCAATTCTGGATTTGTTTTTTGCAACAAAGTCTTTCCAGTTGGTGCTGGTTATGCTCGTTTTTGTTTTTTTGTCTTCCAGAAAATGGCAATAAGCTACTCCCAGCGCATCGGTGGCATCAAGATAGGGTAGCATTGCATGGGCGCTGATATTGAGAATATGTTGCAACATGCGTGCAACTTGTTCTTTGGATGCAGCTCCTTGTCCGGTGATGGCCATCTTGATTTTTGTCGGTGCATATTCATACACCTTGACATTACCACTTATGGCAGCAGCAATAGCCACACCTTGTGCTCGGCCCAGTTTGAGCATACTTTGTACATTCTTACCAAAGAAAGGGGCTTCAATAGCCATTACCTGAGGGTGAAAAGTTTCAATCAGCATCTTTACCCTGTCATAGATACGTCCCAACTTTTCGTGTACATCCCGGCATTTTCTCATGTCGATAACCCCCATAGCTAAAACAGAGGCCTCTTTTCCTTTGAATGCCAAGATTCCATATCCTAATAAGTTCGTTCCAGGGTCAATACCCATGATGATACGCTCTTCCATATAAAATGCGTGTCCCCCTTTACGTTGATTTCTGATTGCAAAATTACAAATATTCTTTATGTTTTCATATTTTTCAAAACCAATACAATTAAAAATCAGATTAATTTTTCTAATTTTGTCAGTGATAACAAATACAAATAGACAGTATCAATGCGGAAGTCACTATTATTTATTATATCAGTGTTTTGTTTGATGTCGCTGTGCGCATCAAATCCTCAGAGTGAAATATCATTTCAGTCTCAAGTTTGTAAATTGGGTAAATTTTCCGAGGCTGACCCTGTCCGGACTTGTACATTCCAGTTTAAGAATGTCGGTAATGCTCCTCTTATCATTAATCAGGCTATAGCCTCTTGCGGCTGTACCGTTCCCCGTTTTACTGCGGCTCCGGTTCAGCCCGGTGATAGCGGTCGAATAGAGGTTACATATGATGGTTCTGGGCGCTATGTCGGTCCGTTCAAGAAAATTATTACGGTTCATTCCAATGCCAAGACCAAGATTGTACGTCTCTATATTGAAGGCGAGATGACAGCCCAGAAAAAAAATAAATAATAATCTTTTTCTCTATTAAATGGATAACAACAATCATGTCGTAGTTATGGCGGGTGGCATAGGCAGTCGTTTCTGGCCTATGAGCAGCGCCCAGAAGCCAAAGCAGTTTTTAGATCTTCTCGGTACGGGGCGCTCCTTGTTGCAAATGACTGTTGACCGTTTTGTCGGAGCTATATGTCCGATAGAAAATATTTGGATTGTGACTTCTGCCGATTTCCTTCCGATTGTTACTCAGCAGCTTCCTGATGTGCCACGTCGCAATATACTCCTAGAACCCTGCCGTCGCAATACGGCTCCTTGTATTGCCTATGTCAGTTGGTCTATAAAGACGGTTAATCCCAATGCAAATGTGGTTGTTGCAGCCAGTGATCATTTTATTGCAAATCTTGATAATTTTCGTGCCTCTGTTCAGTCATGCCTGGACTTTACTGCCGAAACTGATTCTATCGTTACCCTCGGTATAAAGCCTCATTATCCATCTACCGGCTACGGCTACATTGAGGCTGACCTCAGTTATCCATCGGCAACTAATCCCAATATTTTCCGTGTTGACAGTTTTAAGGAAAAACCGGCTCTGGAGGTGGCGCAACAGTATATTCGTCAGAATCACTATTTCTGGAATTCTGGTATTTTTATATGGAATATCAACACTATCGTTAACGCCTTTCGGGTATATCAGCCACAGTTGGCTGAAACCTTTGAACGATTGGTACCCTATTTGGGCACCCCTCGTGAGCAGGAGCAGGTGAATGTCGTTTTTCCCCAGTGCGAAAACATATCTGTAGATTATGCCATTATGGAGAAGGCCGATGAAATATATGTCTATCCCTCTGATTTCGGCTGGAGTGATTTAGGTTCCTACAGTTCGCTTCATGCTCTGCTACCACACGATGTGCGTGGCAATGCCTGTGTGGGCAATGATATCCGTCTTTTTGATACAGACAACTGCATCATCCATGCAACAGATGCCCGTCAGGTCGTAGTTCAAGGACTGGACGGCTACATTGTTGTTGAGCACGATGGTATTCTCCTTATCTGTCGTCAGGAAGAAGAGCAGCGTATTAAGCTTTTCCACGATTAACCTTTTTTCTATTCAGTTTGTTTCAGTTATCGGGCGTATTGTTCTCCGAGGTTTTTCCGGAGTCTTGCCGTTCAGTGATTTGGAATAGTAATAGTTGTAATCATCCCATCCCCAATGTTTATATTGATTCCAGTTTGGTGATGAGGTGTGGTATAATTCAAATCTTACCGGAGTGTCTCCATCAATCAGTGTCCCATAGAACCAGTCATCGTCAATTCTGTAATTGCTGATGCGGATATTATAGTTTTCTTCGATGAAGTGGACATAGATGGTTCTGTTCCTTACTTCCCAGTCAATATGGTTGGCTACATAATCCCATGGAGCTCCAGAGTAGTAGTCAACCCAATATCCTCCTCCGCTGGTATATCTGAACGGGTCTTTTAGAAAGCATATCCTTGTGTGGGTGGCATTGTATGTCATTCCGTCGTAGACGGATGAAACGTACATGTTGCCTTCCCACGTACCCTCAAGGGTGTCAGCAATGTTTTCGTCACACGATTGCAAGGATATAAGTCCAATGAAGAGTACTATCAGTTTTAACAGTGATTTTTTCATGATATGATTTTTTTGTGTGTTTCAGTTCCTTAATTTTTGTTTTGTATTTATCTTGTTAATTTAGGGCAGAGGGTTATTCGTGCTTGCTCTGCCTGCTGATCATTTTATACCAGCATTTGCGACACATTGGTCTGTAAAGGTCGTCACCACCGACCATTACTTGATCGCCTTCGGTGATTACTTTGCCATGTGAGTCAATTCGGGCATTAATGTTGGTTTTTCGTCCGCACTTGCACGAAGCCTTGATTTCCTCCAGGTCATCGGCCAGTTCCATCAGTCTCTTGGAGCCGGAAAATAATCTTGACTGGAAATCTGTTCTCAGTCCGTAACACATTACGCTGATTTCCAGTATATCTACAACTTTAGCTAACTGGTCTACTTGTTTTTCTGTCAGAAACTGTGCTTCGTCTACCAGTACCCATTCCAGTTTTTTGAACTTTGCCAGTAGTTCGGAGTTGTACTTCTCAATCATCAGGAATACATTATCCTCTTTCCCCACCATTACACAGGGACGTTGCAATCCCGTGCGTGATTTTATCACACCGTCGCCGTCACGGGTGTCCTGTGCGGGTTTCATTACCAGAGTTTCAATGCTGTTTTCTTCAAAGTTATAGGCCGTTGTCAGTAGCCTGAGTGTTTTGGCCGAAGCCATAGTGCCATAGTAGAAATACAGTTTCTTGCTCATGATTGTCAAGGTAGGATTATAAAAAGTTTAACTGCGATATTTTTTCAAAGTTACGAAAAAATGTTGTCATATTCCTGTTGCCGACAGATAAAGATGACTTTAAAACATAAAGAGGTAATTATGTACAGTGCCTAAGTGTTGTCTGTTAATGAATAATGATTAACTTTGTATAAACAAACAAAATAGATAAAATAATTATAATGAAAAGTCAGAAAATGGAGCGTACGCTCCTTATTATCAAGCCCTGTGCCGTACAACGTGGACTGATAGGTGCAGTGATATCCCGGATAGAGCAGCGGGGTCTTAAGATTGTGGCAATGAAGATGCAGCAGCTTGACGCTGCAAAACTGCGCGAACATTACAGTCATAAGGTTGACAAACCCTATTATCCCCTTATAGAAGCTTCCATGATGGCAGCTCCTGTAGTATTGATGTGTATAGAAGGTATTGAAGCAGTGCAGGTTGTCCGTGACATGGCAGGAACTACCAACGGACGCCATGCTCAGCCGGGCACATTGCGCGGTGACTATTGTGTAAGCGGTCAGGAGAATATTGTTCATGCCTCAGATTCCATTCTGTCAGCAGTTCAGGAACTCAACCGTTTCTTCTGCGATACCGACTATATGGACTACGAGTCGCCTCTCTTCAACTATCTTTATGCAGCAGATGAAATCTGATAATTAGAACTATTATAATTATATTCCCAATGAAACATATTATTTCTCTCTCTGTTGTTTCTGCATTTATTGGTCTGTGTCTTGTTCCGTTCCAAGCATCGGCTCAGAAACAATATCCTTATGGAGGTGAAAAGATTCAGTTGCGCGACCATATGCTCAGTGTAACCCTTGTCGGCAAGTTGGATGGTATACCCGGTCTGTCCTATCAGGGTATGGAGATATGGGGTAATACCTACATCAGTCTGCAGCATACAGGTGTTGCGACCCTCTATGATTTCAACGGCAGGCAGATAAGCAAGAGAGGTTCCTTCAAGCTGGCTTCTTACCATAAGACCAACCATTCTAATGTGGCATCCTTCGGCCCCAGGCGTTATAGTGCCGATGACCCTCTGCCGTTGCTTTATATAGCACGTTGTTCAGGTGTCAAACTGGCCAACGGTATGGATAAACTCTTTTATGTAGAGCGCATAGATCCCGTCGGGATGAAGAGCCAGATTGTTCAGACTATTTGGCTGAATGATTATAAGCACCATTTTGGCGGTTATTGTCTTGGAGCCGTAGACCGTCAGAATGAAATGCTCTATATGTATGCTGAAACCACAGGGCGGAATCATCCAGAGTCCAATCGCCATTGGATTATGAAATTCCGCCTGCCTTCTTACAGTGGTCCGCAAGATAGTCTGATTGTTCTTACAGAAGACGACGCACTGGAGCGTTATGATATGGAGGACACCTATACATTCTCCTTTCAACCCATTACGCAGGGTGCCACCATTTGGAATAACCTCATGTTCCTGCCGATGGGTGTCGGAACGACCCAGCATCCGTCTGTTATATATGTCATTGATTTAGGCAGTAAGTCTGTGCGCAATGTCATAGACCTTCAGGCTGCAATACCTGAGGAACTTGAGGACTGTACTATCCTGAATGGTGATATGTATGTACAGACTCAGGGACATCTTTACAAGATAACTTTTTAGGTCTTTCTTTCAGAATCAATGCCATCTGCCACGGAGTTGTCAGCTTCGTGGCAGATGGCATTGACTTTAAATGATATGTAGAAAGGGTAGGATTTTTGCTTACTCGTTCTTGTAAATATTTGGTCATTGTGTAAATGAGTTCTGCCTGATCATTGCCGCATATCTTTTTTACAGCATTGTGACAGAAAGTCTTTTACCCTCTTGGTTAATCTATGTTTATCGATGCTGAACGTATATTTCCTGACGGTGAACGTATGTTTCGCATCGGTGAATGTATGTTTCGCGCTGGTAAATGTAAAAAATATGGTGGATGTAATACTATTTCGATAGCCTGGTTTGTTTGAGAAAGATGCCTTATAGCAAAAAGGGAACAGATTTGTCTGTTCCCTTTTTGCTATAAGTGAAGGTAATAGGATTTAATAAGTGTATGTTATGTGGCGGGGGTTCCTGTAAGGGTGATTACGACATATTCACTCTGTGAACCTATTCGGAATTTCCCACCCCAGATGCCTATGCCGCTGCTGACGCAGACGTGGGTATTGCCCATTTTGATATATCCGTGGGAGCATTGGTAGAGGTAGTCTGTAATGAGGTTGATGGGAAATACTTGTCCACGGTGAGTATGACCTGAGAGTTGGAGGTCAATGCCTGCATGTTGTGCCCTGTCTAAATGGTAGGGCTGATGGTCAAGAACAATGACGGGAGTGTTGGCATCCTTATTGCCGATGAGGTGTGGCAGGGGTTGTCTGCGTCGGTTGGACATGTCGTCACGTCCTATGATATAGAAGGCACTGTCTGCTAAGACTGATTCATCAATAAGGGGGCGAATGTGGCTGCGCTTGAAGAAGTCAATGCTCTTGTCAGCATGGGCAATGTGGTCATGGTTGCCAAGGCAGGCATATACACCGAGCGGAGCGTTGAAGCGGCGTAGCTGAGAGGCAAAGGTGTCGCCAGAAAGTGGGCGTGTGGAGAAATCTACAATGTCGCCACCGATGAGGATAATGTCGGGATTCTCTTTGTTGATCATGTCTACCCATCGGGACAATTCCCCGGCACCTATGGTATAGCCGAGATGAAGATCGCTGATGAATACTATCTTGTAGGGATGAGGCAAGGGTTTGCTGATTTTTATATTCAGCGGAACGCGCACCTTGTGGTGATAACGGATATTGCCGTAGATAAAAATTGCGGAGATGAGTATAACAGTAAGAGCTGTTGCTTTCCAACTGCTTATGAATAAGGGACGCAGGGAAGGAATCATAAATCTGATAACATCAGTAAGGATAAACACCATGAAAAGATACAGCATGATGAAGAACCATGATGTAGTGACCTTGTTGAGTACCCCACAGATTGACAGGGGGATATGTTCCTCGTTAAAAATAATAACGGGCATGAGAAAGAACAAGGCGATGGCGAGGAAAATCAGACCGGCTCGGTATGGTTTGGGCAGGGGTATCATTATCCACATGTGCCAACTGATATAGCCCAAGACACATGAGACAATGAAAAGGAGTATAAGTATGCGCATGAAGATAAGACGGAATGATGGCGACGTTTTGGCTATGAATGCTTTACAAACTTCCGTGTGCCGTTGTGGTCACTGACGATATATATGCCGGGACTGAGACTACGGAGGTAGGACGAATATTGGTCATTCTGCCGGGTGCTTTCAAACTTATGCAACAGGGTTCCGGTAATGTCGTAAATGCTGACGGGCCCGCTGGAGGAGGCAATATGTTGGGAAATGCCAGTGGACTGGGTAAGCAATTCTGTCCATGTATGTGTAATGTTCTCGCGGTAATATGCCTTGACAGTATAGTCACCGTTGAAGTTGACGTCACTGTTTTTGACAAAAAGCCTGTAGGTCACCTTCTGACCGTCATAGACGGAAGTCGGCATGACATATGTCTTAGTGTCGGTTGGTGTGCTGATTTCAAGCCGCATGCTGTCCTCAAAATTGTTGGTGCTGGGATTGCATACAGTGAATTCAAAGGTCTTGCCACCAGTCTTGCCATCAGTAGGTTCAGTGATTGGATTTTCCAGATATAGCTTGCATTCCTGATTGTGGTAGTCGGGCATAGTGAGTTGGAAAGTTCCGTTGCTTAGGACCTCTACGGGGATACTGTTTGGGGCACATTCCCATGCTCGCATCCATTCGCTGTTGGCATCGAGGCGACATACAACAGACATAGTGTATTGCCCACTCTTTAGTGATGTCGGTAGATTGAAAGTGCGGTCAATAGTTGTATGGTAGCCGGCTCCCAGACTGGCAGTGCGAATGGTGGACGATGTGGCGCAGAGTTTGTCACCTTGGTAGAAACCCAACGTGAATTGTTGCTTTCCACTGACCTCATTGACATTGTAGATGACAAAATTAGCTTGCAGACTGCTTTTGGCACTGACAGTTTTTGCACGTGGATCAGAATTGATGATAATGGGTGAATTGATAAGTAATGCACAGGGGTCAAAATCATTGTCTGTGAGATTATCGCACGGATAGAGGTCGGTAATCATGGCTTGTTGATGGTGGTAACATACGTAGCAGTTGCCAGGGTAAGCTGCGCTTCCCTGATTGACAGCGTTGAGAGAGAGGTATTTGTCTTGAGTGCTGCTGGCATGGCCAAAGTTGGCATGATACAGTCCGGAGGCATTTATGCCGTCAATGATGAAAAAATGACCGGCAGAAGTTCCAGGAGCAGTATGAGCGCCTCTGTAGAAAACCGGGTGCTTCTGTTGGAGTTCCTTATTGAGCATCTCAGTCCATTCCGCTGTTGAATAATAGCGGCGATAGCGGAAGCGAGACAAGGGTGAAAAATGCAAATAATGTTGTAGTCCCCACATCATTGTTGGGAAATTAGGCGGTGAACTGGAGGTACCGTATTGCATGTGTATGGCGGCACCGACTTGAAATACAAGGCTTGCAACAGCCTGTTTGGCTACCGTACTGGATATAGTGGAGGGATAAGTGTTCAGAATTTTGCTGTAATCAAAGGTCAGATTATCGAAGTCAACGTCAATGGTGTTACCTTTTGTGGTGTATTGCACATGACCAAAACCATGGAGCGGCCGTTGATAGTATTTCATAATTTGTCCTATGGTAATGGCACCGCAACCTGCTGCCGGTGCCGTATTGTTGACAAGTGGACATTGGGCATTGAATGGGGCTGATTGATGCCAAGAAGTCTTGACAAGAGGCCCTTCAGGAAGGGTGTTGGCAGTGATACCTATAGTTAGGGTAATAAAAAAGAAAAAAAGAATATATTTTTTCATTGTGATTGTGTAAATATTTAATATCGCAAAGTTAATTTTTTTATTTAATAAGAGGGTGATTGTTAGGATTTTTTTTGCTTTTTTAGAGTAGAAAACCAAAACGAGTCGTTGTTTAGTTTTTTTGAGTTAATTTTGTTTAATTAAAAAGAAGCGAAATGCGTAATTATAGTTTGAATAAATCTATTATGCTCCGATGGGGTATATGGGTAATATTGGTATCAATATTATTTCCTGCAGAGGCAAGTGCCCAGTTGGTAAAAGAAATAGAATTGTATAACGGCTTGTGTGTCAAGCCTCGCGGAACAATGCCTGTCGATGCCAAAGGATGGCGACATGGTGATTGCCTGCAGTTTACTCCATGCAAGGATGGGATCAAAGGCTTTGAGACAAAATTGGTGTTGGAAACCGACTCGACAGCTTATATCAGATTGCCCCGCAAACTGAAAGAGGCCGAATATGAAGTGACATTGAAACGGGCGGCAGGACGGCAGGTGTTGGGCAAGACTATGCTGAAGGTGCCTCAGGTAATGCCTGAAGGTACACCGGTAAGTGCCCATCGTGCTGTCTGGGACGCTCCGGGCTCGGCGCAAAACTCCAGGACTGCAGTACGCAAGGCAATGGAAATGGGAATTTATGCCTGCGAAATAGATGTGTGGCGTACAACGGACGGCAAACTGGTCGTCAATCATGATGGTGTGCTCAATGGGGTCAGAATTCAAAATACGTCTTATGATGAAATCAAGGACTTGAAATTGCCAAATGGTGAAAAAATACCTCTTTTGAGTGAGATATTTGATATGATAAAAACACCGGGTGCAACAATTAATTTGATGATAGAAATAAAACGCCACAAAACTGCAGAGAAAAACGAGGCTGTCGTAGAGGCCGTCGTGGACTTGATTAAGCAATATGGCTTGCAAGACAGGGTTTGTTTCATCAGTTTCGGTTACGCTATCTGCGAGCATCTGGCCAAGCTTCTGCCTCAGTGTGTGGTATATTATATTGAACATATGACCCGCGATACATCCAAAGAGGGGCATCCTTTTTACGAAGGTGATGGAATAGTTGAATTATCCAAACTGTGCCTGGCAGGAATAAAGGGTATTTCCGTAGGGTATGGTATTGTGCCGGTGAGGCATCCGGAATGGGTAGAGATAAGTCGTAGGGAAGGCTTAAAGCTGAACTGTTGCGTGTTTGACGGAGCAGAGAGAATTATCGAGGCCAACAATATGGGGGCGGATGTTCTTGTAACTAATACACCTCAGATAGCACAACGCATTTATTTGCACTATAGAAACAACAGAAAGAAATGAGAATAAAGAATTTTGGAGTCAGGCGATACTTGCTATTAGGCTTACTGATAGCTGTTTCAGGAATTAGAACAGCGGCACAGGATTTAATGCAGGATACATGGGTGGCTACTGATGGACTGGGACGCCATATGCCGACAAGCAAAGAAGTGGGGCCGCGTAAGACAGACAAGGAACGTACAATAGGAATTTTCTATGTGACATGGCATACTATGAATCTTGAAAATGTCCCTGTTGTCGGTGATGTATCCAAGGTGCTGAGTCGTAATTCTCAAGCAAGGATTGACGGTAGTCTGTGGCCTCAGAATGTCGGTATGTTCCATTGGGGTGAACCCGAGTATGGCTATTTCCTGAGCAGAGATCCCTATGTTATCCGTCACGATATCTCCATGCTGACTGATGCCGGAGTTGATGTGCTGATTCTGGATGTGACGAATGCAGTGAGATACTGGGATGAATGGAATAGCCTCTTTGACGTTATGGAGCAGATGAAAGCAGAAGGTAACCCTGTACCGAAATTCTGTTTCTGGGCATACAACGGTGAAGTTATCACTGTTGTACAGGACCTGTATGAGAAATATTATGAGAAAAAACTACATAGCAGTCTATGGTTTTATTGGGATGGCAAACCGTTGCTGTTGTGCAATATGCGGCCAGACCTTGATGCCAATGGTGGTGGCATCAGGCATCATAACCTCCATTATGACCGTGATGCAGTAACCAATAAACACAATCCTCATTATGGAAATCCCCGTTATACAGAGGAATATTATTCAGACTATACTTCCGAAGTGAAAGCCTTTTTTACTATGCGCAACCTTTGGTGGGGATATTACAGATGGGGTGGAAAACGCTATGTCGGTACCGAAGACAACTGGAGCTTCGGCTACTCAATGGAAGATAAGAGGGTAAGTGAACTTTCTCCCCTGCAGCGTGCGGCTACACATAAAGGTAGCATAGAGCAGATGGCTGTTACACCTGCAGAACACCCGATTAGCATTACAGGTAAGAGTTGGAGAGTCAATACAATGCAGCCTCCCCTCAACGACCATGATGAACCTGTCGAGGCTTATGTACCGTGGCTTGACAAGACAGTCTCCAATCCTCAAGCCTATGGTATCTATTTTCAGGACCGCTGGGATGAAGCACTTCAAGTTGATCCTCCGTTTATTTACTTGAATGACTGGAATGAATGGACTGCCGGGAAATATCCTATAGGCAAGGCTCCAGGTAGTGAGGCTCCGGGCCCTACAAGTTTTCTGGGGCGTAAGGAAAACACTTTTTATTTTGTTGACCAGTATAACTCAGAATTCAACCGTACTATTTCTCCAGCCAAAGGAGAGATAGGCGACAATTATTACATGCAGATGGTGCAGAATATCCGACGCTATAAAGGAGCGCAACCAATACCTGTAAACAAGGGATACACTAAAATTAAGATTGATGCTGATTTTGCTGATTGGAATGCTGTTGATGTTACTTATTATGATACGCGTAATGACACTCTTCATCGTGATTTTCCTGGATACGCACATCTGAGATATGTTAATAAGAGTGGCCGTAATGATATTGTTACTTCCAAAGTTGCTATAGACAGACAGAATATCTATTTCCATGCGCAAACCAGCGGAATGCTTACTCCGAGTACTGATCCTCATTGGATGCTATTGTTGATAGATTCTGATAGTAACAGTGAAACAGGATGGTATGGTTACGACTATATTATAAATTATCAGATAATAGATAGAACCACAACTACGTTGATGAGGTATACTGGTCATAAATGGCAATTAGTGTGCCGTCTCCCATATTGCTATGTGGACAATCAACTTGAAATAGCTGTTCCTAAAAAGAAATTAGGATGGAATGTCTGTGACACCCGCATGGAATTTGATTTTAAATGGGCTGATAATCCCCAAGAACTAAGAACACCTATTTCTTTGTGTACTCATGGTGACAGTGCACCCAACCGACGGTTTAATTACCGTTTTTTGTGGGAAAAATAATGCGCCAAAAGGGCTTGCTTGTTTTCCCTGTTTTAGTGAAAACTTTCCTTACAACTCGTTAGCGGTAAGTTCTGCAATGGTGAGTTCCAAGTCGCATTGAGCTTGCAGCTGCTTGATGTGCATATCGTGGTTCCAATGGATTTCCTGCAAGTATGTGATGAGGTTAATTTGGCCATGCAGTAGTGAACGGCGGAGCAAGGGGTTATTGTCGTGAAGTGTGAAAGTGGTGGTGTAATCATCTATGGTTTTGCGTAGGCGTTGGGCCTGTTGATAGAGGTTGGTCAGGTGAGTGATGACTTCTTGACGGGTATCCTCACATGCAAGACGGGCCGCAACAGTGTCCTGCCGGTGAGCACGGATAAGATGACGGCTGTTCCATAAAGGGAGGCTGAGACCAAGGGTGGGGCCTTGATAATGTTCGGAGCGGGTTTTCTCACTGGTATATCCTATGCTGAGACGAGGAAGTCGGAGAGATTTACTGAGTTTTAACGCCTGTTTCTTCTCAAGAAGTTGTCCTTGGGCAAGCAAGTAGGCAGGATGGGTATCAACCTGTCGGTTGAGCCAGGCGGGGAAATTGATGGGCAAAGGAGTATGGACAAATAGACTGTCTGGAATGCTGACAGGGTGCCCGCCGTTCATCTGGCGGAGGGTGGCGAGGACGGTTTCCAGTTGAGTAAGATACTGGGAATGTTCATTGGTGAACATTGTGGCACTCTGTTCTGCCTTATGATAGTCTATAGCTGTGGCTTCTCCATTCTCATATTGTTTCTTGATAGAGTTAGCCAGTGCTTGTGCATCATATAGATCGTGGCTTAGATGTCGGATGAGGGCATTGCAGAAAACAGCTTGAATGCAGAGCTGTTTGGCGCGCAAGAGATATTGGCGCCGTTGGTCAAGGTATATGTTTTGTGCATTGTTTTGCGAAAGCTGGGTAAGACGTCGACGCTGACCATAGGCAATTGGGAAATCAAAAGTCTGGGATATGCTGAGATCAATGCGGTTTCCTGTAGTATGAGTTCCCCATAGGTGGCCAGCCTCGACAGATGGACCATTGAGGGCATTATTGGCACGAAGGGCTGATTGTCGTGCTGTGGTTTCTTGATTGAGATGTGCAAGATGGGGACTATTCGCTTCAATAGCCTTGAGAATATGGCTGAAGTCATTCGCTTGACAGGGTAGGATAGTGTATATAATAAGGAATGATAGGATAATTACGGGTTTCATATTTACAATGTTTTTTTTATATGGTTTTTGTGCTGATGATTTATGTAGCGTTGGTAGATGAGTGGTATGACAAAGAGGTTGAGCATAGTGGAAGTGAGTAGGCCACCTAAAACAACGACTGCCATAGGACTTTGTATTTCATTGCCGGGCCGTGTGCTGTTAATGATGAGGGGTATAAGTGCGAGGGCAGAGGTTAGTGCTGTCATAAGTATGGGATTGAGTCTGTCGACAGCTCCTACAGTAAGCGTGGTAAGGAGAGGTTGCTCAGGATACTTTTCTAGAAGACGTTGGTAGCGTGATATTAGAAGTATACTGTTGCGCGTGGCAATGCCGAAGAGTGTAATGAAACCTATGATGACAGGTATACTGGCAGTCCTTGATGTTAGCAGTACGGCAAGCACGCCACCGATGAGAGATAGGGGTAGACTGCTGAGAATAACGCATGAGAGTGAGAAACTGTGGAATTCACCATATAAAAGGAGAAAGATAACAATGATGGCGAGGAGTGAGGCCGTCCATAGTGTTATACTGGCGCGCCGGGCGCTCTCATACTGTCCCCCATATTCAAGTCGGTAACCTTGAGGGAGGGTAATGTGTGTGTTGATGGCTCGCTTTATGTCCTTGATGACACTACCGACATCACGCCCTGCAACATTGGCAGAAATAACAAGTTTGCGTTGCACATTTTCACGTGTGATTTTGTTTGGTCCCGATGTTGAGATGATTTCGGCAACATCTTCAAGGGGTATTTTTTTCCCGTTACCTGTATCTATGAGGCTACGTCGAACTCCGTCGATTGATTCTGTGTAGTTAGAATCAAGGCGTAGAATGAGGTCATAGGCACGTTGTCCTTCATAAATATCACCTATTTTAATGGAACTGAATGACATGGTAATATGGTTATTGAAAGTTTTCATACTAATACCATGTTGGGCCAGTGCCTGCATGTTGGGTCGGACAATGAGTTGAGGAGTGGAAGTAACTTGGTCGATATTGACGTCAACAAGGCCTGGTATGTCCGAGATGCTTGCCTTAATATATCCGCATGTCTGCAGCATTTGGTTGAGATCACTCCCGAAAAGTTTGAGGGCTATGTTTGCCTGTGTACCGGATAGAATATGGTCAATGCGATGACTTAGAGGTTGGCCTATTGTAGTGGCTATGCCGGGAATACTGGCAAGCTGATGGCGGACATGGGCTACAATATCGCTTTTTGTTCGTTTCCCTGCGATGAAATTGACATCAATTTCGGAGGAATTGGTACTCTGTGAATGTTCGTCAAGTTCACCACGCCCAGTACGCCGTGTAGTGGTTGTAACTTCGGGTATCTGATGAAGTCTCTGCTCAATAATATTGCCGATGGCATCACTTTCTTGGAGGGATATGCCAGGAGAGCATGCTGCGTTAATTGTAAGTGAACCTTCGTTGAAATCTGGTAAAAATGCTGAGCCGAATGTAAAGAACGTAATGATTGACAGTATTAGGATTATGATTGTCGCGCACAAAATGTTGTGCGAATGGTTGAATGCTCGCGACAGGTTTCGGGTGTACCAACGGTTTAGGGCAGATGTGATCAGATTGTCTTTACCTTGTTTGTCAAGGTATTGGGAATTTGTAAGTATAAATTGGCAAAATAAGGGCGTAACCGTCATGGCAACAATAAGTGACATGAATAATGCAATGATGTAAGAAATACCCAAGGGTTTCAACATACGGCCTTCCATTCCTGTAAGAAAAAACATGGGTATAAAAGCGACCATGACGATAAAAGTGGCATTAAGTATAGATGAGCGAATCTCTCTGGAAGCCTCAAAGACAATCTTGACGGTTGATTGTCGTGATGCAGGAGGGAGTATATGATTCTGACGTAGTCGTTTGTATACATTTTCAACATCAATGATAGCATCATCTACCAGTGAGCCAATAGCAATACACATGCCTCCAAGGGTCATTGTGTTGATTTCCATTCCAATAAAATGGAGTATTGTCAGTGTACCAAGAAGAGAAAGTGGAATAGCAGTGACAGAAATAATTGTTGTACGGAATGAGCCTAAGAATAGAAAGAGAATGAGAATGACAAGACATGCTCCCTGTAGCAAAGCTTTACTGACATTGTTGACAGAAGCTTTAATGAAGTCGGCTTGGCGGAAAACATGTGTATTCATTTCTACATCATCTGGAAGCGAATGACGGATTTCGTCAAGATTAGCTTCTATTTTTTCTGTTACAGCAAGTGTGTTGACATTGGGTTGCTTAGAAACAGAGAGAATGACGGCAGGCTGATTGTTCATTGAACCATTTCCCATTTTGACGGCACTGCCCACTGTTATATCGGCGACATCGCCAATAGTGATAGGTGTACCACTAGGGTTGTTCTTGACAAGTACGGCTGCGAGCTGTTCAATACTATTGGTCCGACCTATTCCACGTAGCGCATATTCATTGCCATATTCTCGAATAATACCACCCTCTGTGTTGACACTCATGTTACCGGCTGCATCATACAGTTCTTCCATCGTGACATTATATGCATTCATCAGTTGTGGATGGCATAAAATCTTGTACTGCTTGTAATCTCCTCCAATAATTGTAACCTGAGATACACCTCCTGTCGCGAGAATAGCAGGCTTAATAATCCAATCTGCTATGCTACGAAGTTCCATCATGGACGTTGCAGGTTGTTGCTTGTTATTCTTTGTATTTGTTTGGAGAGCGACATAGAGAATTTCTCCCATAACGCTGCTTTGAGGAGCCAGGCGGGGAATTATGTTATGTGGTAATTCACCCGTCAGTGACACCATCTTTTCGCTGACAATCTGGCGTGCACGTGATATATCCATTCCCCAGTCGAATTCAACCCATACAAAAGAGGAGCCATAAGCAGACGAAGAGCGTACGCGTCGTACATTGGTTGCACCATTAACAGCTGTTTCAATAGGATATGTGACTAGACGTTCCACTTCCTCAGACGTCATCCCGTGACAGTCGCTCATGATGACTACAGTTGGGGCAGTAAGATCAGGAAAAACGTCAATATCCATTTTTAGAGAGGTAAAAATGCCACTGATGACAATAAGGATGACACCGACAATAATGGTTATTCTATGGCATAGCGAAAAACGTATAATGTTGTCAATCATGTTATCAAAAAACTTTAAAAGTATTTCTTTGAGGTATCAATGATTATGGCCAGCATGCGGATCAATAGTTCCGCTGGCTTGTTGCATTTTGAGGAAAATGGCTCCTTTATTTACAATACGTTCGTCCTTATGTAGTCCATCGGTTATTTCAACGTATTGCCCATCGTTCGCTCCGATGTTTACTAGTCTTTTCTCAAAGAGTTCAGGAGTGAGTTGAACATATACAAAATAGTTCCCCATGTCTTCAAGCAATGATTCTGTAGGAATACACAAGGTCTCATGCGCAGGTGTTGTAATGATATGAATATCAACATACGACCCTGATAGGAAATTCCCAGTATTGTTAATTTCAAATGTAACAGGAATAAGCCAGTTGGAGTTACTGACCTGTTTCCCGTAGCTGATTACTTTACCTCCGAGTGATTCCAACGTGTATTTTTCTCCAGAATTTATTTTATAGATTACGGCATTTGAAATCGTATTGAGAATATTGAAATAGCGTGATGGAACCTGTGCGACAAGCCGTAGGGAACGGACTTGGGTGATAGTTAATAGCGGTTGACCTTCAAAAACATACTCGCCATTTTTGACCATCAACTCCTGAATGAATCCTCCTCGAGGTGCATTAACGCTTTGGATGCCTGTACTGAAATTCTCTTTGAGATTTTTATATATGGCTTCGGCACTCTTGTATTTACCTTTCGCATCAGACAGCTGCGCCGAAGTAACTAGCCGATCGGACTCCAATTGTTTAATGCGCTCATATTCACTCTTGGCTCGATTATATTCAGCTTCCGCTTGAGCCTGTTGTACTTGTAGGTTGTTACGGGGGGTTGCTGACGCATTAATGCGACATATCGGTTGCCCTGCTTGTATGGCTTTACCAACTGTAAAATCATTAGCAGACAGGGTAACTAATCCGTTAACTTTGGCGCATACAGTGATTTCATCACCCTGCGCAGGCTGTATCTGTGCTACGGTATGTATAACATTACCAATAGGTCTGTATTCAACGGGTGCAGTAGAAAAAACTATGTTCCAACTCATTTCTTTTGGAAAGACAATACCATTTGCACAATGTATTTCTCTGCTTTCTGCATCTTCATGAGCATCATCCTCTTCCATGAATACAGTGAGCCCATTCAGGTCAAACCTTGCTGTTTCTTGTCGTCCCTGAAGTGTCAGCGAGAATGATATTGCACCCTCTTCTTTCGGGGTAAAGTTCAGCTTGTATATTCCTGGTCTTTGGGGTTTGTCAATAGTATATGTCTGTTTATGGTCGTTAATACGGACAATAGCTGTCAGCTTGTCTTCTGCCACTGGTTTGAAAGAGTCTGTTCTGGTAAAGTGTGCTGTGAAGGAACATTCTTTGCCTGCTACCATCGGGGAAATTTCTGCATAGAGTTCTGTCTGACCGTTGTAGGCGGTCATTGTAATATGATGTTCATGCTCATGGCCTTTTTCAGAATGGCTATTAAAGCAACTTGTGAATATGATGGTGCAACTTAGTATTACACATAAGAATATGAGAAATGATTTCATATTATTTCTACAATTGGTTAATAAAAGAAAGAGAATTATATAAAAGAGAAGAAAAGCAACTATCCCGCACATTCTTATTATAAAGAGTGCGTAAAGGGGATAGATATTAACCAATTGCAACGGGCGGAGCACGTAGTCCTTGTGGAGATGGAGGGGAATCAGAGATGATATGAAATCTTGGTAGGCAAGGTTTCGTTTTTATGTATGTAGAAGTGGGTAATAATTCGGTATATTGAATTAGTGCAACAGGAGGGGTGGGTAGTGGCTTTATATCCAAAGATATAGATGTTGATGCGCACACGAGGACTTCGTCAACGGCAAAGCCATGATGGCAGGCATTGTCCTTTCCATCATGATGTTCATGACTTTCTTCCATCAACAGGTAAATCCTATCATGATGGTGGTGATGGGGAACAATGGTATGTATGAGGATAGGCATACATAGCAAAATCCATAATATGGAGAACCTTCTGTATATCACTGTTGCAAAGGTAATAAAAAAAATGAAATTACAGTAGTAGCCACTCGGGATAATCCATACCGATGATGTGTTGCCTGTCCAGTAGCATGCCAATAAACATGCCTGGATTACTGCTGAAGGTGCCTACAAATAACTCTGATTGCAAAAGAATTTCAACGGAAGCAAACATTTTTACCAACTGTCTGCGATGTTTATCTTGAGAGACAGTAGCCCATTTCTGAATATTATATCCAGTATCGTTATTATCAGCATACGATAAAATGTTCCATTGGGGGTTGTCTTTTTGAAGTTGAGTAACAATATTGACGTCATCTGTATATATAAAGGCATTCCTGATGCTTGTAGCTTGTGTAGCTGCGTCGATATAACGTTGTGGCGGAATGAGAGCAGTTTCTTGTGCTTTGTCGCCAGATCTGATATGAAAGCCAACATACTGTTGAGGCAGAGGAAGCGTAGTATGTAGTGTGTCGATGAGGTTGCGGTAATAATCGTTGAATCGATATACTAATGGAATGAGTCTCCGCATAGCTTGGTGAATATCTCCTTTTATACCGAGAGTAGGAATATCATATTGGGCAAGGGCAAAGCGGTTAGTGTGAGTATACCAAAAGACATCATCTTCCGTGATATCAGATGAAAATAGTTTATAGAAATTTGTAAGTTTATTGCGATGGCAGTTATGGCTTGTGCCAATGAGTATAGAACGGCCTATGAGTGGAAAATGGTAGCGGGGACAGAATGATTGGAATACGTCTTCCCATCCCTGATACATTCCTGCCTTATTGTCTTGGGCATATAGCACAAAACGATATCCGTATTGAGCAGCATACAATACTCCAAGCAACAGGCCATTCAGTTCAGAATAGAAACCATTACCAGTACCAAAATGCCATATAAGTTTACGGCTAAATTGGTTGTTGAATTGTTGATATTCCCTTGGTGTCAATTCTTGGGTCCCTTTGAGACAGCCAGTGTATTTCAGCATTGTTTGTGTGTTTGAATGGCAATCTTTTTATACAAAGGTAGTGAAAAACACTATATAGGGAAAGAAAGTCGATCTTGTTTTTATGGATTAATCGTTTGACTTATTGTAAAGACATGCGTCCAGAGCCTTGCATATAGCTTTTTTGTCCAAATTTTGACCAATGAAAACAATTTTCTGCATGCGATCGCCGTATTGTGGATCCCAGTCTTGTTTTACACCGGGGTCCCTTTCTAATAGTTCTTCTAATTCATCCTTGGGCATTGTTGCATACCATAGCCCTGCTTTCTTCAGGGTCATCTGCCTGCCAGCCTGTTCAAAGATATAGCACATGTCGTATTCATCCTTGAAGTAACATATACCTTTAGCCCTTATGATATTTTTAGGCCATAAGCGTGCAACAAATTGGTCAAAGTTAACGAGGTCCATCGGCTCTCGACGATAATAGACATAGGTTCCAATACCGTATTCTTCAACTTCGCCACCGTCATGGTGATGATGCTCATGGGTGCCGTGGTGCTCGTCATGGTGATTGTCGTCTTCTTCCTCTTCATGTTCATGATGATGATGTTCAATCTCGTCAATCCATGTTGCTGAAGTCGCTACTTTTTCAAAATCAAACATCCTTGTACTGATAATTTTGTCCAAGTCGACATCTCCGTAGTTACATTCGATGATTTCTGCCTTGGGTTGCAAGCCCTTGATGACTTCTTTGATTTGTTTCAGCTCTTGGGGTTTTACTTCTGCAGCTTTGTTTAAGAGAACAATATTGCAGAATTCCAGTTGTTGTATGATTAAGTTTTCAATATCCTCGTCACCAATATTTTCTTTGGTCAGGTCTTTTGCGGAACCAAATTCGTCACGCATGCGAAGGGCATCGACAACCGTGACAATGCAGTCCAAAACGGGTATGCCGTCTTTTGTGTATTCTCTATCCATTGAGGGAATTGAGCAGATGGTTTGGGCTATTGGAGCAGGTTCACATATACCACTGGCTTCAATGACGATATAGTCGAAACGCTGCATTGAGATAATATCGTGAAGTTGCTCTACTAAATCCATTTTAAGCGTACAGCATATGCAGCCGTTCTGTAAGGCAACCAGGCTGTCATCTTTTTGCCCTACAATACCACCTTGCTGGATAAGTTGTGCATCAATGTTGACTTCGCCGATGTCGTTAACGATAACAGCGAATTTAATACCTTTTCTATTCGTGAGGATTCTGTTCAGTAAAGTTGTTTTGCCGCTGCCAAGATAGCCTGTGAGCAAAAGGACAGGTATGTTATTTTTATTCATAATGTATGTTTTTATGCTAATGAAGTGAGTTGCAAATTTTATACCAAAATAGTTTCATTCTAAGAAAACATAGAGGAAGTGTGTTATTTGATTTTTCTCATGTAGTCAGCCTGCCGAATCTGATAAGTTGCCAATGCCTCTGCCAGATTATTTTGAGCCTGTCGGTGGAGTGCTTCAGCAGTGAGGAGGTCTGTCAAAGTTTCTGTGCCTGCTTTATAGCGATCGGTTTCAATGCGTAGGTTTTCGCAGGCTTGTTCAACACTTGTGCGTGCAAGTCCTATTTGGCTGTAGCTTTCTGTTAGGTTATTCCATGCAGCAGCAATGTCTACAGCTAATTTTTCTCGTGCATCCATTGCATCATTTTGACTCTGCTGCAATTGAACTTTCATCCGTTTGATAGCGTGTCCTCCTCCCCACCAAGATGAAAGTGGAATGTTTACGGTTCCAAATACCAAGCCATTCGTGATAGAGGTATTTGCAAGATGGCTGACTCTTGTAGACACACCGCCCAAGTCGACATGGTAACCCATGGCTCCTGCGGCAACAGTTGGGAGATTTTTGCTGCGTTCCAGTTTGAGTTTCTGTCTTTGCGCATCGATACTTTTCATTGCAAGATTTAATTCTTCTCTCTTGCCGACGGCCTGTTCTGCCGGTAAATAAATGCTTTGTGGATCTTTTTCCTGCAATAGGGTTGTATCGACATCTATTTCTTGATCAAATATGCCTATTTGTTGTGCTAATAATAGTTTCAAGACTGATTCTGCATTGTTTAGTTTGAGGCGGTTGCTTGCCAGTTCTTGCTGCCTTAAACATACTTTCAGAAGATCATTCCTGGTTGTTACGCCAGCCTTGACATATTGTTCAACCTGCTGATAGAAAGCAGCAACCTGTTTTTCTGCAATGTCAAGTGTGTTGAGCTTGTATTTGATAGTAACTATCTTCCAATAGTTTTCTGTAATTTTTTGCAAGACATCTTTTTCTGTGAGGCTATGTTGCAGGATGCAGACATCTCTTTGTATTTGCGCGAGTTGGTTGGCCGCTGTGATTTTTCCTCCTGCATAGATAGGTTGTGTGACGGATATTGTAGCATTGTATCCGCGCGACAATTCTTTATACGAATATGGCTGCCCTGCCAATGGTGCCAAATTGCTGCTGATGGCTGCAATTTCGGGAGGGTAGGTTCCATCTCCCTTGATTATTTTATCAAAGGCTTGGAAGGCTGTGATGTTGGCAGAAATTTTTGGGAAGTATTTGGTATATGTTTCCTTTTTCTGTTCTGTTGCACTGGTGATGCTAAGTGCCATGTTTTGCAGTTGACGATTGTGTGTCTTGGCTGCATCCAGGCATTGCTGGAGTGTCATAATTACTTGTGCATTGATATGACTTATAAAGAGTGAACACAGTAGAAAGATTATCTTTTTCATTTAGATGATTTTTTGTTATAGAGTTTCCAATATACAACAGGCATGACAGTTGTGATCAGGATAAGCATTCCGATTCCTCCGGCAAAGATTGTTACCCCCACGGGCATCCAGAAGGAATTGCCTTCAATTATCATGGGAACTACGCCTACGGCAGTTGTTGCTGTCGTCAGAAAAATTGGCACCATGCGGCGACGTCCGGCATCATAGGCAGCATCCTTGGCACTTGCCCCTTCTGCCACTTTGTTGTTGGCGTGTTCAAAGATGAGTATTTCGTTTCTCATGATCATTCCCATCAATGTGATAAAGCCAAATAAAGATGTCATTCCCAATGTTTTGTTTGCAATAATTAAACCTATCATGGAGCCTGGTATGCTCAGGCTTATAGCGATGATGCAGATGGCCGCAATACTGAATTTCCGGAAGTTGAATAGCAGGAAGAAAAAGATAATGATGAGTGCGATAAGCAGTCCTGATACAATTTCGGGCATTATTTCATTGTTTTTTTCTGTTTCGCCACCTATTTCCGCCCGGACTCCTTGAGGCAAATCCATACTGTTGATAAAGTCTATGATGTGGTTCTGGACTGGTAGGGCATATACTTCGCGCTTTCCTTCGGCAGTGACCGATATGCATCGTTCTCCGTTGCGGTGAATTATCTGAGTCTCATTCCACGTGGGAGTTATCTGGGCAATTTGTCTCAACGGTATGCTTTTCCCGTAGATGGAGGTAATATAGGTGTTATCAATATTGCCTATTTCTGCATCGTCAGAAGTTATATCTTTGAGGACGATAGGAACCTCATAGGTTTTGCTCTTTTCGTCAATGAAACTGGTTTCCCAGATAGATCCTGTAGTCAGTTTGCTTGTCTGCATCATGAGTTGCAATTCAGCGAAACTTCTGCTGATACCTAATTGACTACTGCTGACAGGGTCTAATTTTACGCTTACTGTTGCACTCGGCTGGTCATAGTCTGTATGTACCCATTCCAGTTCAGGCATTTTCCGCATTTCTTCCATCAGGGTTTCTGCGGCAGTTTGAATGGAATCCATATTGTTGCCGTAGAAGCGGTATTCATAGGTGGATGCAGGCATATAATCCATTTGCTTGAAGCGTACATATGCTTGAGGCCAGAAATTTGAATATTTTGGTGCATATTCGTTCAGGACCTCCAGCGTAGCGGGAATGTCTGTTGTATTGACAATGATTTGGGCAAAGTTCTTTCCGGCCATGATGGGCGCATAGGAGGTGTGGAATCGAGGTGAGGAGCAACCGATGAAACTTGTCAATCCTGTGATGCGCTGGTCTGCTTTCAGAATGTTGCAAAGGGAGTCGGCAATACTTTGTGTCTCACCAATGCCGCTGCCTTCGGGCAGATATATCTCTACTGCGAATTGATTACGGTCTGCATATGGAAATTGTCTGATCTTGAGCTGAGGATATATCATACTCGTCAGAACGACGATGATAATAGCTCCAGATATGGTTATCCAGGGATGCCTGAAATTCCAGTTCAGTAACTTATCGTAGAGGATTTGCACCCAGTCTGTGATGTCTTTCTGTCCTTCTTGCTTTTGCTTGATTTTTGTGATGACGGCGGCATTTAGAATAGGAATGACGCAGGCAGCAATTACAAGACTTACAATCAGATTGATGGTAATGGTTACCGGGAAGAAACCAATGACGTCACCGGCTTCACCGCTTAGCGTGAAGAGAAATGGGAAGAATATGGCACAGATGCAAATTGTGGCAAGGAACATAGGCCAGAAATATTGTCTGACGCTTTGCAGTGTGGCCTCTTTTCTGCTATATCCTTTGCTGAGATACTCCATATATCCGTCAATCACGACGATGGAATTGTCTACAATCATTCCCAATACCACAATAAGACTGGCCAGTGTCATCATGTTGAGTTCTATACCGGCGACATACATTATTCCGGTAGAGATAAAGGTTGACAGTGGAATTGTGATAGCTGCGACTATGGCGGAGCGAAGCGGGAAGAGTACGACCATGACGAGAATGATGATGGCCATTGACAGCATCAGGTCGCGCAGGAAATCGTGTACGGATATACTGACTACTTCAGGCTGGTCTGTGATACGCCTTATCTGGACATCATCGGGCAGATAGTCACTGCGGAACTGGTCTAATATTTTATCTACATCTTCTCCGTATTTGACAATGTTGTTGCCTTTCAGCATTTCGAGCGACAGCAATACACAGCGTTTGCCATTCGACTCGATGTATCCTTCTGTCATGTCATATTCGCGGGTTATAGTGGCAATGTCGCGTATGCGTACAACCTTGCCGTCGGGCCCCCAGTATATGATGCGGTCACCGAGTTCGCTTTCGCTGTTGTCATCCTTTTCAACATGTATGTTGAAGTTCTGCCGGCTTGACGTTATGCTGCCGCTGGCTGTAGTGAAACCTTGGCTGCTGATTGCCTGCATCAGGGCTTCCTGACCTATCCCGTATGTGGCCAGGCGGGTTTTGTCGACAGTCAGTGTGAGTTGCTCTTTTATTGCGCCATATTGCCGGATATTGCTGACTGACGGCAGCTGGCGTAGTCTGTCGGCCAGTTCGTCGCTATAGGCCTGAAGCTCGCGATACGAGCGCTGGTTGCTTTCAACGGTGATGAGCAGGGCAGAGGTGTCTCCGAAGTCGTCTTTGACGATGAGGGCGAGGACGCCTTTGGGAAGTTGGCTCTTGAAGCTGTTCAGTCCGTGCTTTATCTTGCTCCATGTCGGTGACAGGTCATATTGGTCATTGTTGAAATGAACCATGATATAGCACATGCCGTTGCGGCTTGTTGAATATGTCTTGGCACGATTTACCTCTTTATATGTAAAGATGTATCTTTCCAATGGCCTTGCAACCTGCTCTTCGATTTCCTCGGCCGATGCACCAGGCATGACGGCAATGACGACGCCGTCACGTATCGTAAAGGGGGGGAATTCGTCCTTGGGCATCATGTATATGCCATATAGCCCGAAGACAAATAGCAGGCCTACGATGAATGCCGTAATCTTGTAGTTGTTTATCGGCCATGCATACCAGGAACCTTTCATGATACGACCTCCGTTCCTTCACTTACTTTCTGGTATCCACTGATGATGAGCCGGTCGTTTTCCTTTAATCCCGAAACAATTTCTATTCTGTTGCCGACGGTTTCTCCTGTCATGACATACTGCCTGTGGGCCTTGCCGTCCTGCATGAGCCATACAAACAGTCTGTTGTCTGCACTGCGTTGGATACTGCGTATGGGCACGGTTATTACCTGATTGCCTTTCTCGTGGCCTTCGTTTCCTGTATGGAGTGTCACCTTGCACACCATGCCAGGCAGAAGTTTCTCGCCTTTGTTTGCTACATGAATCCTGATGTCGTAAGTGTGTGTCATCATGTCGGCCTGAATACCTTTCTCTATGTGCCCTCCGTTGAAATGTTCGTTGATAGCTTCGACTTCTATTTCAGAAGGCGTGTTGGGAGTGATGCCGGCAATTTCTTTTTCGGGAATGTTGATACATATCTTTATCGTGCTGATGTCTAAGATATTGCAGACCGGTTCGCTGGGTAATGCGGTTTCACCGCTGTTCATATGCTTGGTGCCGATGATGCCGTTTACAGGCGCTTTGAGTTCGCAGTCTGCGAGATTCTTTTTGGCCAGTTCCATTTGCGATGTTGCCTGGTCAACCTGGCTTTGTATCTCCACCCATTTTATTTCGGGCAGACTGTTGCTGTCGTGTAGCTGCTTCATTCTGGCATATGCATCGTTGGCCTGCCTCAGTTGTGCCTGGGCGGTAGCGAGCAGGTTTTGTGCCTGTGTCTTGTCCAGTTCGGCAATGAGCTGTCCCTTAGTGACGTGCTGGCCTTCTGTTATATAGATACGCTTGATAGCACCTGTGCCGGTAAAACTGACAGCCGTGCTTGATGCTTCTTCAACTTTGCCTACATATTCTTTCTGTCCTGACAGGTTGGAAAATCTTACTTCTTCGGTCGTAACCTTTAATTTTTCCTTTGGTTGTTCTTTCTTTCCTTTGCATCCTGCAAATAGTCCGCAGATGCCCATTATGATGACTGTGTTCTTTATATATCCCATGGGACTTCAGTTTTATTATGCAAAATTAGGACACATATGACATAGTTTGTGCTCTTAAACGGAGAAAATAATGTTCTATTTTACTTGGATATTGTTGTTTAAGGAAATATCAAACAATAATTAAGGTAAATTGAAAGTGTTTCCGTTTGATTTTTCAGTTGCTTTTTTGCTAATTTTGCGGTATGAAGAAAATAGAAATCTATAATAGCGGGATGGAAATTCCCGTTGTCTATCGTGATGACAACATTGCTCTGCTTGATGATTTAAGTGTGGTAAAGGATATCAGTGATGCTGTTCTGCTTGAAGGGCATCTCCTGGTGTTGATCTTGCGCGGTCATGCCCAGATAAAGATGTATGACAAGGTATTCGATTTTTCCCCGCATGACCTTTTCCTCTGCTCTCCCCGTAGCATTATCAACAATATTATGATGAGTATGGACTTGGAGGTCAGGGCCATTTTTGTTACATCAACCTTCGTAGAGCAGATGATACAGATGACCAATCTTGATTTTTCTGTCCATATGCTTGGCTTGCAGTCTGAAGTTATCCATCTGACGGATAAGGAAATTGAGATCGTGTTGCAGTATTTCGTCATGCTGAGCCATAAATACAAGGCACCCGAAACACCCTTTAAGTCCTCTTCGGTCTCGGCACTGATGTCGTCAATGATATATACATTTTCAGACATATTGTCTTCCCATGATATCTCTGTCCAAGACAATAACTATACTTCGGCTAACCAGATATTCCGGCAGTTTATAAATTTGCTAAAGTCGCCGCAATATAATATGCGTATGGTGAAGGACTATGCAGTCAAGCTCAATATATCTCCTAAATATTTTTCTTCAATCTGTCATAGTATTACCGGGAAATCAGCAAGTGCACTCATTAATGAGGCTATTGTCAACGATGCCAAACAGTTGTTACATACTCCTGGGATTACGGTGAAGCAAACGGCCATACGCTTAGGCTTTGCCAATGCATCTCATTTCGGAACATTCTTCCGCCGTCATGTTGGTATTTCTCCCCAACAGTATCGCAAGGGAAGATAGGAGGCCGGTTGGTCCGGTTTATCGGCCTCCTGATATATTGTTTCCAGAGTCTTATTGACGTTCCAGAGATTGCTTGCCTGAGTCAAAGTGAACTCTGCTCTCCACTCACTTAATCAGAGTCTTGCCAGAACCCCAGGCCTGACCTACGCTGTCGCCTACGGCACGGTAGCACATTCCGGCGGCATCAAAGACGATGGGCTTGAGTTTGGCCAGATCCACCTTGCCGTCGGTGAGGATGCTCTCGTCGGCACTCTGGTTCACTATTTCACCGATGAGCATGCCGTCCTTGAAACTTATTACACGGCATTCCAGCGTGAGCGGATACTCGTTGATGATGGGTGCATCGACGTTGGGACTCGGCGTTGTTGTGAATCCTGCGCGAGCCACCTTGTCGGGCACCTTGTTACCGCTCACCAGTCCGAAATAGTCGGACTCGGCTACTGTGCGCTCGTCGGCAAAACTGACGGTGAAGGCACCTGTCAGCTCCAGATTATCTGTCGTCTTATGTTTGGACAGACTTATGACTATCTGCTTATAGTCCAGTTGTCCGGCCCATGCCGCCATCATCACGTCGGGGTTGTGGTCTTTGTCCCATGTGGCGATCATCACGCAGGGCTGTGGTGTAGTCACCAGTGCGTGGTCGGCACCGAAGTTCTTCCGTCCAGCCACCTCTTTTGCTTTTGTAGTGTTCATATTCATATTCTCATTACTTTGGTTTGATTTCCCGTTGTCGCAGCCTGCCAACGTCAGAAGCAGGGCGAAGGATAGAATGGCTTGTTTCATTGTTTGTATGATGTTAATTGTTTTCAGTGACAAAGCTATAAAGAAAATCCGAAACCGGTGTTACACCAATTTCGGGTTTTCTTTCACATTTTTCCGTTTCTCCGCTTTTATATTGCCACAGGTCTGATGTCGGTGGTGACGCTGCCGACCGTCCTGACTGGCGTGAAAGTTGGCAATGTATGCTGCATCAGTATTGTTGAGCCCACTTTAAAAAGTGGACTCACAATTGAGTCCACTTTTTAAAGTCGGACGTTTTATTGTTAATACTTGTTTATTACTCTCAAATAGTAGTTTGATTATTAGTTAGTCTGGAATTGAAATCGTATCT
>CACYCZ010000031.1 GCA_902773055.1 uncultured Bacteroidales bacterium | reverse complement strand
GCAGGCCTGCAAAATTTCACCGGCAGGCCTGACAGATACAACGCGCAGGCCTGCCAGTGAAAACGCCAAGGCCGGGGAGTTTTTACGCCACAGAATACATTGCACAAAAACATCTAAAATACGTTAAATTATGTAAAGGTGTGTGGGTGTAGCAAAATGGCAGTCTGCTTGAAAATCCCCCCAACACCACACACAAAGGAGGCATTTACCCTCCACTGACGCAAGTTGTCGTCACACTGGGATTGTTTTTCCCAATGCAGCCAATCAGCCATGCCGAATTTAACCCGTGCATGACAAAAACAACGCAGAAAGGATGTCACCTTCACAAAAAAAACCATCACATAGCCACTGACAAAATTATTCTGCCTGCACACTATGTCGGACTTCTTTCGTAACTTTGTGGTATATATTTAAATAGTATATAAAGATATTTAGCAATGAAAATTCAAGACGAAGAAGCCCTAAGATATCATTCAATGGGCAAGCCTGGCAAGATTGAGATTACCCCTACTAAACCTCACTCCACACAGAAAGACTTGTCACTGGCTTATTCTCCCGGAGTAGCCGTCCCCTGTCTGAAAATCCAAGACAACCAGCATGACGTATACAAATATACGAACAAAGGCAACCTTGTAGCTGTAATTTCAAACGGGACAGCCGTATTGGGACTAGGCAATATCGGTGCCATAAGCGGCAAACCTGTCATGGAAGGCAAATGTCTGTTATTCAAAATATATGCCGGTGTAGATGCTTTTGATATTGAAATCAATGAAACTGATCCGGAAAAATTTATCGCAGCGGTAAAAGCCATTGCCCCCACTTTCGGCGGCATCAACCTGGAAGACATCAAAGCCCCCGAATGCTTTGAGATTGAACAACGGTTGAAAGCTGAACTTGACATTCCCGTCATGCATGACGACCAACACGGCACAGCCATCATATCATCAGCAGGACTGCTCAACGCCTGCGAACTTGCCGGCAAGAGGCTTGAAGATATCCGTATGGTTGTCAGCGGTGCAGGCGCAGCGGCCATTGCATGTACGAGACTGTATGTAGCCCTGGGAGTCAGAAAGGAGCATATCCTCATGCTGGACCACAGCGGCGTCATCACTTCCGACCGCGAGGACCTCACGCCCCAGAAAAAAGAATTTGCGACAGACCGCCGCGATGCCCACACACTGGCAGAAGCCATAAAAGGAGCCGACGTGTTTGTAGGCCTCTCCAAAGCCGGCATTCTCACTCAGGAAATGGTCAAGACCATGGCAGAAAGGCCCATCATCTTTGCCTTGGCAAATCCCGACCCTGAAATCACCTACGAGGATGCCATTGAGGCGCGCCCCGATGTTATCATGAGCACAGGACGCTCAGACTACCCCAACCAGATAAACAACGTCATAGGATTTCCTTATATCTTCAGAGGAGCACTGGACACCGCCGCCACATGTATCAATGAAGAAATGAAAATTGCCGCCGTCAAGGCTATCGCCGACCTGGCAAAGTCTCCCGTTCCCGATGTCGTGAACCGTGCGTATCATGTCAACCAGCTCTCATTCGGGCGGGATTACTTCATACCCAAGCCCGTAGATCCACGTCTGATAACCACCGTAGCCATTGCCGTAGCCAAAGCCGCCATCAAGAGTGGCGTTGCCCGCAAAACCATCACGAACTGGGGAGAATACCGCATCCGGCTACGCGAACTTATGGGTCAGGAGACCAAATTCACACGCTCCATTTACGATGCAGCACGCCGGGAACCCAAGCGCGTCGTTTTCGCCGAAGGGTCGCATTCCAAGATGATGCAGGCTGCCGTCATAGCCAAGGAAGAGGGCATTTGTCACCCTATCCTGCTTGGAAGCCAGACCTTCATCGAACAAAGAGCCCAGGAACTGAACATCGACATCAGCGGCATTCAGATCATTAACCTGCGGGACGTTTCCATGGCACCTAAAAGGGAAAAATATGCCGAACGCCTGGCACAAATGAGACAACGTGAAGGCATTACATACGAAATGGCTAATGACATGATGAACGACCGCAACTATTTTGGCATGATGATGGTTGAAATGGGTGACGCCGACGCCTTCATTACTGGTCAGTATTCCAAATACAGCGGCACCATCAAGGCAGCCAAATCCGTCATAGGCATACGCCCGCCGTTCAAGCATTTCGGCACCATGCACATCCTCAACTCCAAGAAAGGATTGTTTTTTATAGCCGACACCCTTATCAACCGACATCCGGACGCAGACACCATCTATGACATCGCACGCCTGACAGCCCACTCCGTAAAATTCTTTAACAGGAAACCCGTCATGGCAATGATATCCTACTCTAATTTCGGTTCAGACAAGCATGGCAGTCCCGCCATAGTTCACCAAGTCGTAGAGCGGCTGCACCAAGATTTCCCCAATTTGGATGTAGATGGAGAGATGCAGTTAAATTTTGCCATGAACAATGAGTTAAGAGATAAAAAATATCCGTTTACCCGGCTGTTCAACAAGAAAGTGAACACACTCATCTTCCCCAACCTGAGTTCAGCCAACAGCTGTTACCAAATACTACAAGGCATGGGCGAACAAGTGGAGATTATCGGACCCATCCAGATGGGACTCAACAAACCTATACATTTCACCGATGCTGAAAGCACCGTACACGAAATTGTAGACCTCACAGCAGTAGCAGTCATCGACGCCATTGTAGAAAACAAGAAACAAAGCGATTAGAACATCGGCGCAACAGATTGTAAACACAAAATCCAAACACAACAATACAAACAGAGAGGCATATATAGACCATATATACCTCTCACTGCTATTTGGGTTAAAACAAATATTGATTTCCTATTTTACCATAAGGATCGGCGCTCCGGCAGGAGTTGTCTCATCCTGCGCCGTCAGCTGATCCAAAATTTTATAACGGGGAACACTGTCCTGCTGCCCATGCAACATACCTTGGGGGGATTTTTGAGCAGGTTCCATAGACTTAGCCAAAGATTCCTTGAGGATTCTCTTATTGTTGCGCGCCTGCCACTCTGACAACAAGCAATATCCCTCACCAAGAGGATCACTCACCTGCAACTGAGGTATTCCTCTCTCGACTGCCTTATATGGAATCTTCTCTTTATCTATGTAAGGAGTTATTTCGACCTGGGCAGTGCCACGGCCTATAATACCCAATTCCTTAGCCGCCGCATAGGACAGGTCAACCATTGTACCCCGTCCCAGACGGTCATTCACTTTCACCACGACTTCATTTCCGGTTTTGGTATCCTTTACTTTCAATTTTGTCCCAAACGGTAAAGTCTTATGGGCACACGTAAAACTGTCTTTGTGATAAATATCACCGCTGCTTGTCCTACGACCGTGAAAACGATTGGCATAATAAGTCGCCTTACCGATTTTCTGGGATGCAACTATCTGGAAATCCACCAGAAGAATCATCAAAACAAACAGATACTTGACATATCTCATTCAATACATTTTCGTATCATGATACTCCACTGACACATAAAAGCACGCATCATCTATATAGTTCACAGCGAACCATAAAATGGAGCATATGATCACATTTCGACATGCAAAGGGACTAATTTTTTTTGAAATAAACAAATTTTTATATGTAAAACTTTGCTGAAATTCATAATTTTGCATTCAAAATCGACTGCATCGAGCAACAAAAATAGCTATTCCAGCCTGCCCCAACCTGTAGTTTACAATTTTTAACACTAATAGTTTTTTCATACAAGAATTCATGCACATAGGAACCACTGATTTAGGCTTACATCCCATACTTTTAGCCCCGATGGAAGACGTAACCGACATCGGTTTCCGCACCCTTTGCCGCAAGATGGGTGCCTCTATGGTTTATTCCGAATTCGTTTCCTGTGATGCCCTGACCCGCCTCGTGAAGAGCACCATGCTCAAGCTGAAGGTCAGCCCAGAAGAACGCCCTGTAGCCATTCAGATATATGGCAAAGACCCTTCCGCGATGGCGGAAGCTGCAAAAATAGTAGAAGAAGCCAGTCATCCTGATATCATAGACATAAATTTTGGATGTCCTGTTAAAAAAATTGCCGGCAAGGGAGCCGGAGCCGGTCTTCTGCAAAACATTCCCCTAATGCTTGACATTGCCAAGAGTGTAGTCAACGCTGTAAAAACTCCTGTTACCGCCAAGACACGCCTGGGATGGGACAGTAACCAGATTATCATCCCCACTCTTGCCGAACAGCTACAGGACTGCGGTATTCAGGCTCTTACTATCCATGGACGGACACGCTCACAGATGTACAAGGGAGAAGCCGACTGGAACTACATCAGGGAAGTAAAAAGCAACCCGCGGATAACCATCCCCATTATCGGTAACGGAGATATCGATTCGCCCCAGAAAGCAACAAATGCCTTTAAGAATTACCTTGTCGATGCCATCATGGTAGGCAGAGCCACCTTTGGCAGACCCTGGATATTTAAGGAAATACACGATGAGCTGCATCCCGACACACCCATTGATACCAGCAACATCGTGCCCAGCCAGTACGCCCCGATGACAGACAACTGGAAACTCGATGTCCTGAAAGAACAAGTCAGACTCAGCATTAAACGTATTGACGAATACCGAGGTATTCTCCACACAAGGCGTCACATTGCTGCCAGCCCCCTATTCAAGGGAATACCAGACTTCCGCCAAAAACGCATTGACATGCTGCGTGCCACGACACAGGAAGAACTGTTCCGCCTGATGGAAGAAACCCGTCCTTTTCTCCTTCACCCATGAAGAAACTACCATTGCTGCTTCTACTCATCATATCATTAGGAGCATGCCGCAAACACGTCCATACACCTCAGCCTGTCTTCACTGACAACATAAAACTTTCAACGACCCCTATAAAGAATCAGAAAGAATGGCCCTGCGGATGGATATATGCCACGCTGTCGCTCATAGAAAGTGAACGCATCCTCCTCGGCGACTCGTTAGAACTCTCACCGACCTACCTGATCCGCAAACTCTGTGACGAAGCAATAAAAGACGGGGGGCTCCAGCTAAACGGCAGTCCGGCCTACTGCTTCACGCTATTGGAGAAACAAGGCATCCTACCCTATGCCTTCTACCGTCAAGAGCTGTTTACGACGGCAGATGATTTCCGACAAATATACAATGCCAACAAGAGGCATGATGATTTATTACGGCACGTCCTGGATACAATCTTTGAGTATGTCCCCAGCGTCACATCCTTGTATGGGAGCATATATACGCCTCATGACATGATGCGCTCAGTCTTAATAGAAAATTCCTACGAATTCATCAGCCCATTACGCACTGATTCGCTGCCGGGAGACCGGCAAAGGGAGAACTACACCTTTATCAATGCTGAACATCTGAACAGAACTATCAAAAGCACTTTGGAAAGCGGCCATTCGCTTGTATGGTATGGCGATACCCTGCAAGCCGGATATTCTACTGCTGAGGGCATTGCCATCTGCAAAGACGGCAACGACAGTGCCCATGACCTGCCACTGCAACGACTACACGCTCTCCATATCTTCGGATTAGCCACCTCAGAACATCCTGTCGCCAGTACCGATTCCAGCAAGTACTTTTACATTGCCAAAGATTCACACGGCACCGACAACAAGAGGAATGGCCTGATATACGTGTCAGAACAGTTTGTACGACACCACACATTGGCCATATACCGGCTCAACCCCCATTACAAACCATAAAAGAAAGAGAGCATGACTATATGTATCATGCCCTCCATATTATTAAAAACAAAGCTATGATTGCCTTTATTCACGCACAGCGCGCTTGCGTGCCAAATGGTCCAAGATGACCTTACGCATACGTATGCTTTGGGGTGTAACTTCCACATATTCGTCTTCCTTTATCCATTCCAATGCTTCTTCCAGGGAGAATATCACTGGCGGAATAATATGAGCTTTCTCGTCGGTACCGCTTGCACGCACGTTGGTCAGTTGCTTAGCCTTGGAGACATTCACTACCAAATCGTTTTCATGGATATGTTCCCCGACAATCTGCCCGGCATAGACTTTTTCCTGTGAAGAAACAAAGAAGCGCCCCCTGTCCTGAAGTTTATCTATGGCATAGGCATAGACCGTACCATCCTCAAGGGCTATCATGGAACCATTCTGCCGACGGTCAATGTCGCCCTTGTAAGGCTCGTAATCTTTGAAACGATGGGCTATAATCGCTTCTCCCTGACTCGCCGTCAGTGCATTGGTACGGAATCCTATTATGCCACGGGAGGGAATATTGAAGACAATATTAACACGGTCTCCCTGGGTCTGCATGGAGGTCATCTCACCCTTGCGACGGGTAACCATGTCTATCAACTTGCTGGAAAACTCCTCTGGCGTATTGATTGTCAATTCCTCTATCGGTTCACATTTCACTCCGTCTATTTCCTTATAGATTACCTGAGGCTGTCCTACCTGAAGTTCATAGCCTTCACGACGCATCGTCTCAATCAGCACAGACAGGTGCAATACTCCCCTGCCATATACGACCCAACTGTCAAATCCATCGGTCTTGGCCACTTGTAAGGCAAGGTTTTTCTGCAGTTCTTTCTGCAGGCGTTCCTCTATCTGACGGCTGGTACAGTATTTCCCTTCTCTGCCAAAAAACGGAGAATTGTTAATCGTAAAGAGCATACTCATCGTGGGCTCGTCAATCTTGATTGGAGGCAAGGGCTCAGGATTCTCTGCATCACAGATAGTATCCCCTATCTCAAAGCGATCCAGTCCTATGATGGCACACAAATCACCACATTCTATCCTGTCTGCCTTAGAATGCCCCATACCCTCAAAACTATGGATTTCCTTGATTTTGGTTTTTTCCATCGTTCCATCACGGTGAGCAACAGTAACAGCCATTCCTTCCTCCAGATGTCCTCTGTGTATACGTCCCACGGCTATTCGGCCCGTATAGTTAGAATAATCCAATGAGGTTATCAGCATCTGAGGTGTTCCTTCCTGCACGTGCGGAGCAGGTATCACCTCAATGATTTTATCCAAAAGGTAATTGATGTTATCCGTAGGCTTATTCCAGTCTTCTCCCATCCACCCCATCTTGGCAGAACCATACACTACAGGGAAATCCAGCTGGTCTTCTGTTGCGCCCAGACTGAACATCAGGTCAAAGACCATTTCATACACTTCCTCCGGACGGCAGTTCGGCTTATCCACCTTATTGACGACCACGATAGGTTTCAGACCTATCTGAAGCGCCTTTTCAAGCACAAAACGTGTCTGCGGCATCGGCCCTTCAAAGGCGTCTACCAGCAGCAGACATCCGTCTGCCATATTCAAGACACGCTCCACTTCGCCGCCAAAATCAGAGTGTCCCGGAGTATCTATTATATTTATTTTTACATCCTTATAATTAATAGACACATTCTTGGACAATATCGTAATACCACGCTCGCGCTCCAAATCATTGTTATCCAACATCAAATCTCTCGTCTGCTGATTATCACGAAACAAGTGACCAGCCATTAACATTTTGTCTACCAATGTTGTCTTGCCATGATCCACATGGGCAATTATCGCAATATTACGGATATTCTGCATGCCTGTATAAATAACGCTTTATCTTATTTGAGGTGCAAAGGTACAATTTTCACAATAATTAAGACACACACCTATGCGCTATATTCAAGAAAAAAAACACATTTTCTGAACTTTTCCCTGAAAAAATTTTGCCAAACAAAAGAAAGATAGTACTTTTGCCTCCGCTTTCCCAAAACAGGGACTGCAATCAAAACAATTAACACATTTTATACACTTATGTACTTAGATTCTGAAAAGAAAAAAGAAATCTTTGGAAACTACGGAAAGTCTAACACTGACACTGGTTCTCCTGAAAGCCAGATAGCATTGTTTTCATACCGTATTTCCCATTTGACGGAACACATGAAGGCCAACCGTAAAGATAATAGTACCGAAAGGGCCTTGACACGCTTGGTCGGCAAGCGTCGTGCTTTGTTGAATTATGTAAAGCGCAAGGATATCCAGCGTTACCGCGATATCATCAGCAAACTCGGCTTGCGTAAATAATCCAACAGTTCCTATGAAAATCAGGGGGTCGCTCTTAAGAAGAACGACCCCCTGACTGTTTTCTGCTATTGTATATGCTGCCAAATAGGAGTCATGCAATACAGGTGATGACGTTGAAAAAAATCTTTCAGATGCTCCAAAAAGTGAATTTTACTGCGAAATCCACAAATAACATATTACCTTTGCACCAGCAGGTTGTAAGGATATCCTGACAGAGCTGCCGATACTGCCGTCCCGCCAGACAAGGCATAAATCAGCATCCCGCAATCCTGCGTCTGCAACAAGCATACAGATGAACGATTTCGCTGCAATCGATTTTGAAACGGCCAACTACGAGCGCTCCTCTGTCTGTGCAGTGGGTGTAGTCATTGTACGCAAAAAGAAGATCACTGACACATTCTACTCACTCATCAGACCGGAGCCCAACTACTATCACTACAGGTGCTGCCAGATACACGGACTCTGCCGAAAAGACACCGACGGCGCACCCGTATTTCCCTTTGTATGGGCACAGATTGAGCCCCTCGTCAAAGGGCTGCCTCTTGTGGCCCACAACAAACCTTTTGACGAAGGCTGTCTGAAAGCCGTATTCCGCACCTATCAAATGGACTATCCTGACTATGAGTTTCATGATACACTCCGGGCTTCGCGCCGCAAACTTCCCTGGCTGGAAAACCATCAGCTTCAGACTGTGGCTGCAGCTTGCGGCTATCATTTAGAAAATCATCACCATGCGCTTGCCGATGCTGAAGCATGCGCCTGGATTGCAAGAGAGATTTTATAATATAGAGCCTGTTCCATATGATGCGCCCAAAGCCATCAAGGATATGGACAAATCTGCCAGAAAAAATAGCCTACAGGGAGTATCCCGACACTGGCATAACATTGTAGGACTCATCTTCAGCCTCCCTCTGAAGAGCTGGCAGTAAACTTCTCCATTCCGGCAATCCAAGATTAAAAATATTAACAATTCTTCACATCCCACGCCGACGTTCAAACACAATCGGCGCACCCCCTTCAGAAGACACTGCAAAGGGGGTAAATCTGACAGGCCTGCAAGATTTCGCTGGCAGGCCTGTGCGTTGCAACTGACTGGCCTGCCAGTAAAAACTGCAAGGCCTGAGAATTTTCAGAGGAAGAGTACGCTATGTAAAAAGATTAAAAATATGTTATATATAGTTAAAACCGCTCCTTGTACCATACAGTATCCGGCTTGACAGAATGGAACTGCGGCCTTTCAGGATGATGTCCAGCAAGCCAACAGGACCACTTTCACATTTCGCCAACGGGCACAGATAAAGTTTTTTTCATTTTAAGTATGAAAAGGCGGTTTCATTTCGTAACATTTCGATAAATTTGTATTTGGAGACAATAGCCCCCAATCCACAATCAACCATTGACAGCAATTATGCAGGATTTCGTACATCTACACGTTCACACCTACTACTCCATACTAGACGGACAGTCACCAATCAACAAACTCGTCGACAAGGCTGTAGCTGACGGCATGAAAGGCATGGCCATCACAGACCACGGCAACATGTTCGGCATAAAAGAATTCTCAGATTATGTCGGCCAGCTCAACAAGAAACGTCAGAAAGACGGCCTTGAGCCCTTCAAGCCCATCTTCGGCTGCGAAATGTATGTTGCCCGCCGGCGCAAGGAAGACAAGGACAACGCCAAGGGAGACCGTAGCGGTAACCACCTGATTGTTCTGGCCAAGAACATCCAAGGATACCGAAATCTCATCAAACTGGTCAGCCGGGCATGGGTGGACGGTTTCTACGGCCGGCCGCGTACTGACAAGGCCGATTTGGAAAAATACCATGACGGGCTCATTGTATGCTCAGCCTGCCTTGCCGGCGAAGTGCCGGAAAAACTCCTCAAGTCAGACGTGGAGGGAGCACGCAAGGCTATTGAGTGGTACAAGCGTGTCTTCGGTGACGACTACTATCTGGAACTGCAGCGCCACGAAGTAAAAGACATCCACCAGCGAGCCAACCGCGAAACATTTCCCCTGCAGCAACGGGTCAACGCACATATCATAGAGTTAGCCCAAGAATACGGCATCAAACTCATCTGCAGCAACGACTGCCACTTTGTTGACGAAGACAATGCCGAAGCACACGACCACCTGCTGTGCCTGTCCACCGGCAAGGATCTGGACGACCCCAGCCGAATGCTCTACTCCAAACAGGAATGGTTCAAGACTCAGGCCGAGATGAACGAAGTATTCAGCGACATCCCCGAAGCCCTGAGCAATACAATTGAAATCCTGGACAAAGTAGAAACATACAGCATTGAGAGCGACCCCATCATGCCCAACTTCCCCATACCCGAAGAATTTGGCACAGAAGACGAATGGCGCAAAAAATATACCACAGAAGAACTGTTTAACGAATTTACCTGTGACGAAAACGGCGAGAATCCCCTCCCGAGGGAAGAAGGCGAAAAGAAAATAAAGAAACTGGGCGGATACGAAAAACTGTACCGCATCAAGTTTGAAGCCGACTATCTGGGCAAACTGGCTTATGACGGTGCACACAAGATTTACGGAACCCCGCTGGCACAAGAAGTTGAAGACCGCATGCGCTTTGAACTGCACATCATGAAGACCATGGGATTTCCCGGATACTTTCTCATCGTACAGGACTTTATCAATGCCGCCCGAAATGAGCTGGGCGTATGGGTCGGCCCCGGACGTGGCTCTGCTGCAGGCTCTGTCGTAGCCTACTGCCTGGGAATAACCAAGCTGGACCCCTTGAAGTATGACCTCCTGTTTGAGCGTTTCCTCAATCCCGACCGCATCTCCCTGCCCGATATTGATACCGATTTTGACGATGACGGCAGAGGCAAGGTACTGCAATGGGTCATGGACAAATACGGCCACGAGAACTGCGCCCACATCATCACCTACGCCACCATGGCAACCAAGAACTCCATCAAGGACGTAGCCCGCGTAGAGAAACTGCCTCTGGAAAAAAGCAATGCCCTGTGCAAGGCCATTCCCGACCGGCTGCCCGACGGGATGAAAATGAACTTGTCAAATGTCATCAAGTGCGTACCCGAAATAAAACGTGCCGAAGAGTCACCCGACATACAGGAAAGCAACACCATCAAATATGCCCGTATACTGGAAGGCACCGTCAGGGGTACCGGCATACACGCCTGCGGATTCATCATCTGCCGTGACCCGATATCCGACCATGTGCCCGTATCCACCGCAGATGACCCCGATTTCCCCAACACCAAGACTACCGTAACTCAATACGACGGACACGTCATCGAATCAACCGGCCTCATAAAGATGGACTTCCTCGGTTTGAAGACCCTCTCTGAAATGAAAGAAGCATGTCGCGTCATCAAAGAATCAAAAGGCATCGACATCGACCTGGACAGCCTGCCCATTGACGACGAACTGACATATAAACTATATCAGGAAGGAAGGACCATCGGAACATTCCAGTTTGAATCACCCGGCATGCAGAAATATCTGAAGGAACTGCATCCCACCGTATTCGAAGACCTCATTGCCATGAACGCATTGTACCGGCCAGGCCCTATGGATTACATCCCTTCATTCATCAACAGGAAAAACGGCCGGGAAGAGATAAACTACGATATCCCCATCATGGAGAAATACCTGAAGGATACCTACGGCATCACAGTCTATCAGGAGCAGGTGATGCTGCTTTCCCGCCTGCTGGCAGGATTTACACGCGGAGAAAGCGACGCACTGCGAAAGGCCATGGGAAAGAAGAAAAAAGATATCGTCGATGCCATGAAACCCAAATTCATAGAGGGTGGACAGAAAAACGGCCACGACCCCAAAGTATTGGAGAAAATATGGAGCGACTGGGAAAAATTTGCGTCCTACGCCTTTAACAAATCCCATGCCGCATGCTACTCATGGGTAGCCTACCAGACAGCATATCTCAAGGCACACTATCCGGCTGAATTCATGTCAGCCATCATGACACGACGCAAAAACGACATCAAGGAAATAACAAAACTGATGGATGAATGCCGCTCAATGAACATCGCCACCCTGCTTCCCGACATCAACGAGAGCTACGCCGATTTCGGTGTCAACGCAAAAGGCGAGATACGCTTCGGACTGGCAGCTATTAAAGGCATGGGGCTCGCTGCTGCAGAAGCCATCATTGAGGAACGTCACCAGAACGGACCATATACAGACATCTACAATTTTGCCGAACGCATAAACTATAGCCAGTTCAACAAGAAGTGTTTTGAAAGCCTCGTCTACAGCGGAGCTATGGACAGTTTCACCGAACTGACCCGCGAACAGTATTTCATCGAATCTGAAAAAACAGGGCAGACCTTCATTGACCAACTTATGACCTATGGGCAAGCCGTCCAGCGCGACAAGAATTCCATGTCACTATCACTGTTTGGCGACATGGATGATTTCCATATCATAACAAGACCCGCCATTCCGGCCCTATACACCAAACCCGACAACATGGTGCGCCTCAACAAAGAAAAAGACCTTATTGGCATGTATGTATCTGCCCATCCGCTTGACGACTATTACGTCATACTCAATAAGGTATGTACACTAAAGTGTGCCAACATAAAGGATCTCGCCAGCATTCAGGACAAGAAAGTCATTCTGGGAGGCCTGGTCAAGGGCACGCGTACAGGACTGACACGTGCTAACAAGCCCTACGGCGTAGTAACCATCGAGGATTACTCAGGTGAAGGAGAATGGTTCATGGTCGGCGACGAATGGACGAAGCATCAATACTATTTCCAAGAGGGCGCAGCATTGCTGGTATACTGCAACATCGATTCCCCACGCTGGAATCCTGAAAAAAAGGACCTGCACATCAGCCAGATTCAGTTTTTGGCCGATGCCAAAAATAAAATCATAAACAAACTGACCATTTCCTTTACTTCAGAAGCTCTCAACATAGAGCACAGCAATGCCCTCAACACTTTCTTTGAAAAAGAAGGCTCTACAGAATTGTACCTGAAAGTATTCAATTCCAAATACAAAACATCAATAAACCTGAAATCCACGCATACTATAAACGTTGACAGGCACCTGCTGGATTATCTCGACGGATGGAAAGAAGCTGTCTATAAAATCAACTGACACAACACAAAAAGCATACAAACATTAATCCATAAAACAGCACAATACATATCATGCGCCAAATTACAGACATTCAGGAATTAAGACAATATCAAATTAACATTCTTGACTATATCCATAAATTTTGCACCGAAAACAACATCACCTACTTCATCTCAAGCGGAACACTGATTGGGGCCGTACGCCATAAAGGATATGTGCCATGGGATGATGACATAGACCTCTATATGCCCCGGAAAAGCTATGAACGCTTCTGTGCAGAATTTCACGACCCGTCCGGACGCTATGAACTGCTGGAACCCAGAAAGACCAAGCACTACATCTACACCTTTGCAAAAATAGCTGACACAACCACAGAGATAGTAGAGGCATGGTACGATAATTTCCCCATTGGAATCTACGTGGATATCTTTCCCGTAGATTATGTTACAGAGAATATCAAAAAACGCAAATTCATCTTCTGGCTCAAGAAAAACCTGTTTCGCATATATATCGACAAACGGGTAAAGATTCTACGCGACAGAAAAAAATGGAATATATTCAAACGCATCATCTGCCGTTTGATACCTATTCCGGCAACAGTTCTCAACAAATGGTTGCGATGCTTGCAATGGCACAAAAAGGAAACCGACACCGTGTGCAACATGACAGAAGTAGGACCATCCATCAAAAGTTGTTTCAGCGCCGAATGCATAAAGAGCACCGTTGACATCGTATTTGAAGGAAAGACATATCAGACAATGGTAGGCTACAAGGAATACCTTGAACGTACCTACGGAAACTATATGCAACTGCCCCCCGAAGACCAGAGGGAAACACATAAATTCACTGCATACGTAAAGTGACCAACAAAAAAACTCCCCTTCAAAGGGGAGTTTTTTGTTGCAGTTTATTCAAATTTCAAAGGAGCGCAGCAAGTTTCTCTTCCAACACAGAAGCAGGCACTGCACCAATACTCTTGTCCTTAATCTCCTCACCTTGCAGGAAGAAAACCGCAGGAATATTACGTATTCCGAAACGTCCGACTAATTCATCATTCTCATCTACGTTACATTTACCTACGAGAACCTGGCCTTCATACTTCTTGGCCAATTCTTCTACTACCGGAGCCAAATGACGGCAAGGACCACACCAATCGGCGTAAAAGTCTATCAACATAGGCTTGTTTTGGGAAGCATATTCCGCAAAATTCTGATCTGTGAATTCAATTTCCATATTCTTTAAATTAACTTTATTAATAATTTTCGTTCTTATCACTTCAGCCGTCTGACGGCATCCGCAATACGTCTGAAGGCCTCACGGATATTATCCTCGCTGGTTGCATAACTCATGCGAATACATTCATCATCACCAAACGCCTTGCCACCGACACAAGCTACATGACCAACCTCCAACAGATAAATCGCCAGATCCATACTGTCGTTTATCTGTCGGTCAGCATATTTCTTGCCGTAGAGCGCAGATACCTTGGGGAAAATATAGAACGCACCCTCAGGCTCATTTACCTCAAATCCCGGAATCTCGCGAGCCAGTTTAACAATCAGATTCCTGCGACGCTCAAATTCACGACGCATATCCTCTACACACTGCTGATCGCCCTCATACGCTGCCTGCGCCGCAATCTGGCTGACAGAACAGGGGCCGCTGGTATATTGGCCCTGAAGTTTATTGCATCCTTTGACAATCCATTCAGGAGCTGCAATAAAGCCGATACGCCACCCTGTCATAGCATAAGCCTTGGAAACGCCATTGACTATTACCGTCCGCTCTTTCATGCCCGGTTCCTTGGCGATACTTGCCGAGGTGCCTATATAGTTAACATGTTCATATATCTCATCCGATACAACTATTACATTCTCATGCTCCCTAAGAACACTGGCCAAAGCACCAAGTTCCTTCTGGCTATATACAGCACCGGTAGGGTTGCTGGGAGAACACAAAATCAACATTCTTGTCTTGGGCGTTATTGCATTTTCCAGTTGAGCCGGAGTGATCTTAAAGTTTTGCGAGATATCCGCCTTGACATACACTGGTACTCCCCCCGCCAACTTTACCATTTGGGGATAGCTTACCCAATATGGAGCTGGTATAATAACTTCATCTCCTTCATTAACCAAAGCCATAATAGCATTGCAGACACTCTGCTTCGCACCATTTGAGCAAAGAATTTCCGCAGGAGTATACTCCAGACCATTTTCTTTTTTCAGTTTATTTACTATTGCTTGGCGTAATGCAAGATAACCCGGAACAGGTGAATAATGGGAGAAATTGTCATCAATAGCCTTGTGAGCCGCAGACTTTATAGCCTCTGGAGTATTGAAGTCTGGTTCCCCAATACTCAAGTTTACTATATCTATGCCTTGAGCCTTCAATTCGGCGCTTCGCTGAGACATTGCCAAGGTTGCAGACGGCTCAAGGCGATTCAATGAATTTGATAAAATATTATCCATATATTTGTTGTTAAGTAGATTATTTTCTGTCGCCGAAGAATCTCAGCAAGTAAAGGAACAGGTTGATAAAGTCCAGATAAAGTGTCAGACTCCCCATCAAGGCCAACTTCTGTGTACCTTCATTCACGCTGTCGCCATACATCAAAAACATCTTTCTGATTTTCTGAGTATCATAAGCCGTCAATCCGACAAATATAATAACACCTGCAAAACTTATAATCCATTGCAACGGACTACTTGCCACAAAGATATTAACTATACTTGCAATGATTATCCCGATAAGAGCATACAAGAGATACCTGCCCATAACACTTAAATCACGCTTTGTATTATAGCCGATAAGGCTCATGGCTGCGAAAGTTCCAGCCGTTATGAAAAACGTAGACGCTATTGAGGTCAACGTATATGCAATAAAGACAAACGACAGAGTCACACCATTCAGGATACTGTATATTACAAACAATATGCCTGCCGTAGGAAACGACATCTTATGTATTCTCGCTGTCAAATATATTACCAGACCTATTTCTGCTATACATAGAAATAATATACTTGTCGGTGAAAGTATTTTCGGAGACATCGTGACAGCATTTTGCGCAACATACATTGCTGTCAATCCCGACACGGCCAACGCCAGTGTCATCCATACATAAACCTTGCGCATCAAGGCTCCAAATGCAGTAGCCTGATAAATTACTTTTTCTTCTGTGTCCAATTCGTACATAGTCTTTGTTTGTTTGAAGAGCACTCTTTTCATGCATTCTGCCGCATGTATCATGCTCTTTAGGTTATTCTATTTTTTCAATTTTACAAATGAAGTTTATGTCCCATACGCTCACGCTTGGTTTTCAAGTACCTCTCATTATAAGGATTCGGTTTAATCTCTATCGGGACAACCTCTGTCACTTCCAAGCCGAAGCCTTCCAATCCGACACGTTTGACAGGATTATTGGTCATCAGGCGCATCTTACGTACACCTATCTTATTCAATATCTGCGCTCCTATTCCATAGTCGCGTTCATCTGCATCATAGCCAAGATGAATATTTGCATCTACGGTATCATAGCCTTCTTCCTGCAATTTGTATGCCGCGATTTTAGCCATCAGTCCGATGCCACGCCCTTCCTGATTCAGATAGAGCACAACACCCTTTCCTTCTTTATCAATCATCTGCATAGCCTGGTGAAGTTGGTCACCACAATCACAGCGCTTGCTGCCAAATATGTCGCCCGTCATGCAACTGGAATGCACTCTGACAAGCACAGGTTCATTTTCTTCCCACTCGCCTTTAATCAATGCGATATGCTCCAAACCATTACTTTTCTGACGGAATGGTATCAGTTGAAAGTGGCCATAATCAGTTGGAAGATCCACTTTGTTTCCCATTTCTATCAACGTTTCATGCTGCAGACGGAATGATATCAAATCTTTGATCGTAATGATTTTCAAACCAAATTTTTTTGCCATTTCCATCAGCTGAGGCATACGTGCCATTGAACCATCCTCATTCATAATTTCCATCAATGCTCCAGCGGGATACAATCCTGCCAACCGACAGAGATCAATACAGGCTTCCGTATGGCCACTCCTCCGCAGCACTCCATTGTCCTGAGCATATAGCGGGTTGATATGTCCAGGTCGGCCAAAGGTTTCCGGCGTAGATGCGGGATCTGCCAATGCCCTGATTGTTTCGGCACGGTCATGTGCAGATACTCCCGTCGTACATCCTTCGAGTTTATCTACGGTGACCGTAAAGGGTGTTCCCAGCATGGATGTGTTATTCACTACCTGATGGGGTAAATCCAGTTCCATACAACGGCTCTTGGTTATCGGTGCGCACAGAACCCCTCTGGCATGAACAAGCATGAAATTAACATCCTCAGGAGTTATTTTTTCAGCAGCAATAATAAGGTCGCCTTCATTCTCGCGGTCCTCATCATCCACCACAATGACAAACTTGCCTTCCTTAAAGTCCTTTACGGCATCTTCCACCTTGCTTAGTTGGATTTTTTCTTCAGCCATCTGATTTGTTTTATTTATGTTTTTTTATTGACAGTATTATATACATTGTTTCAACTGCTCTGTCACCTTCTCTATGGTTTTCATATCGTGATACAGCATGATACGGAATCGCCACACCCGCCATGCGAGCAGAAGCCCCAGAGGGAACAATATACCTACAGCAATATTCATGCCACGTTTCTTAAACGGTGACAAATGGGCCGTAGTATACAGTTCGGGATAATTGCTCATATAGGTCAGGATTTTTACATTCCGGCTGTTGGACAGTCTTTCCAATATCTCCTCCATCTCATGGGAGATTTCAGCCACTTCATTATCTTCGGCTGTGCCAAACCATAGCCTGACATAGCTTGGAGCATGAGGCAGTCTGGCCTTTGCGACATATTCTTTGCAGTGACAGACCAGGTTTCCGAGATTTTGCAATTCCGTTTCATGGTCAGGCTCATCTATAATTACTTCTTTCATATTGTAAACGCGTCCGCGGCGGATTCCGAAGAAGCGTCTGAGAGAAATGATGTAATTATCTATATTGAAAACCGTTGAATCTTTATTGGACTTATATGTAATGAATATGCCAAAGGGAACAAGCACCATTGAACTGATCCACATACCCAGCCATATATCCACACTGTCCTCCTTGGCCAGTTTCATGCCTGAGGTATTGATAATATAGTATGTAATGAATATCACCACAGATATCACCGTTGGCATCCCCAATCCTCCCTTACGGATTATAGCCCCCAGCGGAGCTCCAATGAAGAAAAAGAACAGGCATGCCAGCGATAAGGCAAATTTCTGATGCCACTCTATCTTGTGCTTCCTCACATCCATATAGCCCGACGTGGTCAGCGGCTTCTGCCATTCCATATCTGTGGCAAACTGCTTGGTTTCCGCCTGTGCCTTCCTTATGCATTCCAGTTTCTTGTTCATACTGAATTCTGAATACAGTTTGCGCACATCCACCTTGGTGCGACTGGCATCCTTTGCGGCCTTAAGCGAGTCTTCCCTGCTCAGGTCCGGCTGATTGAAATAACGGTCTTTGTATGATATGTAATAGGTTCTTCCGATGCTGTCGGTAGCCTGCCCTATTGAATCCACACCGCGATTCAACTCTGCCAGATTTTTCGCTTTGGCCATCGTGCTGAACATATTTTCATCCAGCAGGTCTATGTCGCTGTTGAAATCTATCAGCAGGTTCTTTTGCTTGAATGTTTCCCTGTCATAGGGCACATTAATGTTGGTCTGCAACTGTCCGGTCGTTGTACGCAGATTCTCAAACTGCTCGCCGCTGTATACCGTAAAACGCAGGAAGTGCTTGTCGGCCGTCGTTTCCAGTTTGCCTGAGTCCGCCACAACAATCTGGGCATTCTCAAACCCTTGGTCCATTTTGTAAATGATGACGTTATAGAGCATCCCCGTGGATGCATTCTTGTGCTTAACATAGAGGTTGACATTGGGTATGCCGTTGTAGAACACACCTTCTGGAATCTCTATCGCCGGTGAGGTTTCCTTTATGGTAACAAGCAGGCGCGTCAGTTGTTTCTGGGCATTGGGTGATATACGGTTTTGGAACACAAACGATATGCCCACCAGCATACCGCATATCACGGCCAGCGGTGCCATGATGCGCCTCAGCGGGATGCCGGCCGACTTCATTGCCGTCAGTTCCAGGTTTTCTCCCATGTTGCCAAAGGATATCAGCGCTGTGAGCAACACACTCAACGGCAATGCCATCGGCACCAGTGTCAATGCCATGTACCAAAAAAATTTGCCCACCATATCCAGAGAGAGGCCCTTCCCTATGAGTTCCTCCAAATAGCGCCACAGGAACTGCATCATCAAGATAAACAGGCATATGCAGAACGCACCCACAAAAAGCAACAGAAACTTTTTGAGGATATAAATGTCCAACTTCTTGAAAGGACTTACCATGTGCGCACAATTAACTACGTTACAAAAATACGCAATAAAGCCGATTCAGAAAGGCATTTTTACCAAAAACTTTTTGCCTTGCAGCCCTGCGCACGCCTTCTGCGTGGACAATGGCACAGAGAAACCGTCTGGCAGAGATTACGCTGTTCTGCCTCTGCCTGCCAATGGCATATGCTAAGGATAATGATTACCGCATTCTTACTTTCCTGCCGTCCTTGATATATATCGCACCCGGACGGGGGCGGGCAACACGTTTGCCCTGAAGGTCATAGTACACTCCTGATGCCTTGCCGACAGTTACCGGAGATATTCCGGCCGGAGCCGGCATTTCCCTGACACCACCCTTGAACACAGCTTCGGTCCAACCTGCATTGATATATGCCTGACGCTTACCATAAGGAACCGTCAGCACACAGGCTGGCGATATCCCGGCAAACACGTCTTTTTCCAACTTGAACGGCACTTCAATACTGCTGTACACGCTGTCCAACTCACTGCATCCCTTGAAGGCACATTCTCCGATGGCTGTCACTGACTGTGGGATACTGACCTTGGCCAGTTTGCTGCATCCCTCAAATGCCGAATCGCCTATGGCTAACACCTTGTCGGGGATTTCCAACTGGGGCAGGCTGGAACAATTGCGGAAAGAGCAGTTTTTTATACCTGCCAACGTTGGAGGAAGGATAAGTTCTGTCAATTTCGTACAGCCGTCAAAGACATAGTCCCGAATGATGATTGTAACCTTCTTGTTGAGAAATACGGCTGATGCCAGATTTGTACAATTCTGAAATGCATTCTCCTTCAGCGATGACAGGTTAAGTGGGAGGACTATTCTTTCCAGCCCGGACCCTGCAAAAGCATAGTCGCGGATTGCCGTAACAGAGTTGGGAATACTAAAATTATTCAGGGCCGCACATCCTTGGAATGTATATTCGGGAATTGTCTTCAGACCCGAGCCCACAACCACCGACGTGAGGCTCGAACATCCCTGAAACACACCGACACCTATTTTGGTGAGGTTATTGGAAAACTCCACCGACTCCAGGCTGCTGCATGCCTTGAACGCATAGTTCCCCAGTTCCTTGAGATAGGGAAAAGTAAAGGAGGAGGACAGATTCGGGCTATATGCGAATGCCATCTCGCCGACAGTAAATATGGAATCGGGCAGGGTTACAGAGGTCAGGGCCGCACATTCCTTAAAGGTGTACCTTCCTATCACCGTCACATAGCGGGGCACTGCAATAGTCTTCAGATAGGGACACCGCTCAAACAGTCTGTCCTTCATAGACAGCACAGGCATATTGTCCGAATAGGAATACTTGACATTGTCTAATGTGGCAGGCGATATGATATTGAGCGACAACTTGCCCGAGAGGACCCACGTCTGGCCTTTGGAAGTGCGCGTATATTCAAGCCCCTGATATGTCGCCTGTGTCTTGGTTGTATTGAAGACGATATTTTCTGCAGCCCCAGGCATGATATAGGTCACAGCCAGCAACAGAAGCCCTATCCTGATGATATTAGCGTGAAAGTTTTTCATAAGGCTATGTTATTTATTTTTTTAGGATTTTTCTTACTGTTCCGTTCTTGTACCTGACAATGTTCACGCCGGGCCGTGCCTGACTTGTCATTATTCCATCCATGCCGAAGAAACATTCCTCCCCCTCCGTCGGTGATTCCACGGCAGATACACCCGATGTATCACGCTGACGATAGCATATTTCTGCTATGCGGCTCCATGGATAAGTTGTCCGGTACGCTTCTGCCGTCTTCAAGGGTACGACAAAGATTATGTTGTCAATCACCGGTGTAAAAGTCTTTGTTGAAGATTTGTACGTATCATCACCCAGGGTTTTCGTGGATGTACAGTACGGAGGGGTCTTTGCATTGACATACAATGTATTGACATGCATTAGATTTCTTGGAGGGGCACCATTCTCAGAGACCATGCAGCAGAAAGCATAATCTCCGATATCGGTTACCGTTTCGGGCAATTCAAACTCCTTCCACAATTGATGATTGTAGAACGCATATTCCCCTATAATCCTTACCCCTCTCAATACGACCCGCGACAAGCCACGACAGTTTCTGAAGGCCCCGTCTCCTATCACCTTTATATTGGCAGGCAAATCAAGGCTTTCCAAACCTGCTTCGTAGAAACAATTGGACGGTATTTCGGTCAAGGACGTATTTCCAGCTTCAAATTTAAGTTCCTTCACACCCGAACTGGCAAACGCACCTACTCCCAGAATCTCTGTGTTCCGAGGCATCGTGAATTTGTTCAATTCCCTGCAGCCTACGAATGCCCTTTCACCTATGGAGTAAAACCATTCGTTGTCTTCAGGCCATTCCACTGATTTCAGATGGTCGCATCCGGCAAAAGCCAGCTTTCCTATATAGCCCAATCCGTATGAAAACACAACCCTTCTCATATATGGAGTCGGCGAATGCTGGGTGCTGAATGCCGCTTCCCCTATGCCGATAACGGCGAGGAGTGTATCGGCCTCGTCACGTCGCTGCCCCACCGGAACTGTCACTTCACCGGGAATCCTGATGACCGGATAGTCCCAGTCACACTCGTTGCCCCAGGTTACCTCACAGGATGATTCGTCAACATAGTTATAATACAGCATTAGCCCATCTGCATTCTCGCAACAAAAGTCCCATGCGCTTACGGCACAAGGCACAAACAGAGAAAACAAAACGGCAATACATATACTTTTCATAAAATCTAAAACAAATAATATTATTCGTAAATAACTATCCGTACCCAACGATTGTAGTAACCCATTGATGAACCATAATATGCTCCTTCAACAAAATCTTCAGGAATTTCCTCATCTTCGCCAAATTCAGGATCAGACTGCATCTGAAAAAGGCCACTACCGTCATAATACAAACAGTCATCCCACAATTCAAACTGCTGAGTTAAATCATGAAAATAGCAATAATCATCATTCTCATCATAAACGAAAATAGCTATTCCATAATATGGTGCCCCACCGCATTGATATCCATATTCATCATACTCAGGAACAAACTGTTCTAAGGAGGGCAAAGTGGAGCGGTCTATCGGTGTCACCCAATATTCTGCATCACCAATATAAAAGCCACTCACCGTTTGATCAAAAAGAATGTGGTATTGGCTAAAGTTGCTTTCCCAAAAAATAATCGACATCTTCCGGCGTCATCCTCGTTTGTCCTTTCACAGTTGCAAACATAGCAACAACTCCCCATAACAGGAGAGACATAATCTTAGTTCTCATTTTGTATAAATTTAAATATTTAATTTGCCAAAGATAGTAAGAATCTTTTTAAAATAGTAAGAATCTTTTTAAAAACATACAAAAAAAATCTCCTTTTACCCCCCCAGATTCACATAAAATACTATATATTAAGTATTTACAAATTACCGGTTCTGACAACTCTGACATTGCTTTTCTAACGTTTGACAACAGTATTTAATCTCCTTGACTGCCCCGGTGAGTCTGCGCAGGCTTGCCTTCTCTGACGGACAGCAACGCATATATTTAACATTTATTTACACCCTCTGGGAAGTCTCTTTCCAATACAGTCACCCCTTCTGTAAGGCACTGCAGCAGGGGTAAATCTGGCAGGCCTACAAAATTTCACTGGCAGGCCTGCGCGTTGGAACTGGCAGGCCTGCCGGTGAAAACCGTAAGGCCTGAGAAATTTTCATGGCACGGAGACGATATAAAAACATGTTAATTTACATTTAATTTTGTTAAATTCTTCACTTTGTCCGATGAAGGCTGATCCGGAAAACATTCCATGCAAAATATCGCGGCAAAAAAACCTCTCCTCAAAAATTAATTGCTACATTTGTAAATAAAATCAAACACATGACTTTAATGAACATCACATCTGATATTGTATACATAGGTACTGACGACCTTGATATTGACCTTTTTGAGAATCAATATACTGTCCCTGAGGGCATGGCATACAACTCATACCTTATTATGGACGAGAAGATTGCCGTAATGGACACGACCGACAGGCGCACTGCGGCGGAATGGAAAGCCAACCTCACGGCTGCACTCAACGGCCGTACCCCCGACTACCTCATCGTCCACCACATGGAGCCCGACCATGCCGGCTCTCTGGCCGACATAGTGCAGACATATCCCACGATGACCGTCGTAGCCACGAACGCTGCCATCAGGATGATGCCCCAGTTTTTTGACGACATCAACCTGGAGGGTCGCACCCTCGCCGTCAAGGAAGGCGACAGCCTGCCACTGGGACGCCACACCCTGCGCTTCATCATGGCTCCCATGATACACTGGCCCGAAGTCATGATGACCTATGACGAAACCGACAAAGTACTGTTCAGCGCCGATGCCTTCGGCAAGTTCGGAGCCTTGGGCAAGACCGGCGGCCTCTTCTGCACCCCGGAAACCGACTGGGCCTGCGAGGCACGCAGATACTACTTCAACATCTGCGGCAAATATGGCACACAGGTACAAAATCTTCTGCACAAGGCCAGCCAGATTGACATCACCACGGTATGTCCGCTCCATGGCCCCGTACTGAGAGATACACTCGCCACCCAGATGGACCTCTACAACACATGGAGTTCCTACGGCGTAGAGACACCCGGCATCTTCATAGCCTATGCCTCCATACACGGCGGCACGGCCCTGGCTGCCAAGAAACTGGGCGAGATACTGCAGGCAAAAGGCTGTCCCAAAGTGGTCATCTCAGACCTCTGCCGGAGCGACCTGGCTGAAAACATCGAAGACGCCTTCCGCTACGGCACCCTGGTGGTTGCCGCCTCATCCTATGACGGCACCGTCTTCCCGCCGATGCACGACTTCATCTGGCACCTGCAGATCAAGGGATACCAGAAACGCCGCGTCGGCATCATTGAAAACGGTTCATGGGCTCCGTGCGCCGCACGCGTCATGACCGACATGTTCTCACAGATGAAGGATATAGAAACCGTCACGCCCTGTGTGACCCTCAGGAGTTCACTCAAGAGCGCCGACATCAGCGCCCTCGAAACCCTGGCCAGCCACCTGATGGCCTGACACCCTGTCAGGAAAGCCTGCGACAGGAGGGTAAAGCATCAACTTGAACCTTAATTCACTGATTTATGAAAAAATATATTCTCGCTTTGGACCAAGGCACCAGCAGCTCAAGAGCCATCGTTTTCAACCACAGCGGTGACATCTGTTCAGTGGCACAGAAAGAATTCACCCAACATTTCCCCCGTCCGGGATGGGTAGAACACGATGCTGAAGAAATATGGGCATCCCAATGCAGCGTCATGCTCGAAGCCCTGGAACGCCTCGGCAGCAACGGCAGCGACGTAGCCGCCATAGGCATCACCAACCAGAGGGAAACCACCATTGTATGGGATGCCGCCACCGGAAAGCCCATATGCAATGCCATCGTGTGGCAGGACAGGCGGACAAGCACCTATTGCGACAGCCTCAGACAACAGGGGCTGACCGAAGAAATCAGGAAGAAGACAGGACTGATTATCGATGCGTATTTCAGCGGCACCAAAATCCGCTGGATTTTGGACAACATACCCGGAGCCCGCGACAGGGCCGAAAAAGGCGAACTGAGGTTCGGCACCGTCGACAGCTGGCTGACATGGAACCTCACAGGAGGCAAAGTCCACATTACCGATGTGAGCAATGCCAGCCGCACCATGCTGTTCAACATCCATACACTCCAATGGGACGAGGAACTGCTCAGACTGCTCGACATTCCCCTGTCCATGATGCCGAAGGTATGCTCCAGCAGTGAAATCTACGGACAGACAGCCCTTCAGGGACTGCAGGAACAGATTACCATAGCCGGTATTGCCGGAGACCAGCAGGCCGCACTGTTCGGCCAGATGTGTACCACTCCCGGCTCAGTGAAAAACACCTACGGAACCGGCTGTTTTCTCCTGATGAACACTGGCGACACACCTATCTTGTCCAAAAACAATCTGCTGACCACCATAGCATGGAAAATCGGCGACAGCGTAAAGTATGCGCTTGAAGGCAGCATCTTCGTAGCCGGAAGTGTCGTACAATGGTTGCGCGACGGACTGGGCATCATCAAATCATCCTCAGAAGTCGAAGCCCTGGCCTCCTCCGTTGCCGACAACGGCGGAGTATACTTCGTACCATCGCTGACCGGCATGGGTGCCCCCTATTGGGACCAATATGCCAAAGGCGGCATCCACGGCATCACACGCGGCACCACAGCCGCCCACATAGCACGGGCTGCACTGGAGGGTATTGCCTTCCAGACCATGGACATCGTCTGCGCCATGGAAAAGGACGCCAGTGTCCCCCTGAGCGAGCTGAAAGTTGACGGAGGTGCCTCGCGCAACAATCTCATGATGCAGTTTCAAGCCGACATCCTGGGCACTACCGTCGTGCGCCCCAAGGTGGTGGAGACCACAGCCAAGGGAGCATCCTATCTGGCCGGACTCGCCACAGGCTTCTGGACATCACTCGAAGACATCCGCCAGCAATGGCAGGCCGACCGCATCTTCAAGCCTGAAGCAACGCAGGAAGAAATATCCCGGCTGAAGGCCGGATGGCAAGACGCTATCAGGCGTACCGTCAACTCTGACTATGAATAACAACCGAATCACAAAACAAACACAAAAACACATATTCTCATGGATAATTTACTGTTACAACAATGCATATTTGAATTTCTCGGCACAATGGTGCTGGTACTGATGGGTGACGGGGTATGCGCAGCATGCACCCTGAACAAGTCAAAGGCCCAAGGCGGCGGATGGGTAGTCATCGCCTTTGCATGGGGTTTTGCCGTCATGTGCGGCGTATTCATTGCCGGCCCCTACAGCGGTGCCCACCTGAATCCTGCCGTAAGCGTAGGCTTAGCCCTGGCAGGCACCTTCCCGTGGACATCAGTCTTGCCCTATATCATAGCACAGCTCGCAGGAGGATTCCTCGGTGCAGTGCTCGTATGGATATTCTACAAGTACCACTTTGATGCCACAGCCGACAACCCCGACGGTATGCTGGGATGCTTCTGCACAATGCCTGCCATCGACAGGAAATGGAACAATCTTTTCAGCGAAGTGCTGGCCACCTTTGTCCTGGTATTCATCATCCTGGCCATCGGCACCGAGGGCAATACCGCCCACATCGGTGACACACCCGTCGGCATGGGTAGCCTCGGCGCCTTTCCCGTAACCTGTCTGATTATCGCCCTGGGCATGTCGCTGGGCGGAACAACAGGCTATGCCATGAATCCCGCCCGTGACCTGCCTCCACGCATTGCCCACGCCGTACTCCCCATTGCCGGAAAGCGTGACAGCGGCTGGGACTACAGCTGGGTACCAGTATGCGGACCACTCATCGGCGGTGCCCTGGCAGCAGGCCTGTACCTCCTTGTATATTAACACACATATCATAACAATCATGAAACTCAAATTAATCTTACTTACAGTTTTAGCCGCTTTTCTCTGCAACAATATCCGCGCAGAAGAACCGCTCATCAAATTTGGCGTCGTGACCGACCTCCACTATTCACCCAAGCATGAAGAGAACAAAAAACATCCTCAACGCATGTACAAGATTTCCAACAAGAAACTGCAGGAAGCCGTCAACACTTTCAATCAGGAAAATGTTGCCTTTACTGCCATTCTGGGTGACATTATCGATAAATATGCCGAGAGTTTCAACGACCTGAAACCCATCTTGAAAACACTGAACAACCCCTATCACATTGCCTTGGGCAACCACGACTTTATTGACGTATATGGTTCAAAGGCTCAAAATGAAGCACTCAAGATTTTAGGCGTAAAGAAACCATATTACAGCTTTGTCAAGAACAACATCCGCTTCATCTTCCTTGACTCCAATGACCTTGCCCTGTATTCCCGCGGAGAAAACACCCCGGAAGGCAAGGAAATCAGGGCTCTCTACAACAAGCTCAAGGCTGAGAAAGCCAGGTCAGCCAGCAAATACAACGGCACCCTCAGCCAGAAACAGATTGACTGGATGGTCAAGCTCATTGAGAAATCTCAGAAGAAAAACCAACAGGTAATATGCTTTGCCCACATGCCGCTGCTGCCGACCAACATAGGCGGTACTGATATGCTGGGAAAGAAAATCAGCCAGATACTGGAGAAATATCCTAACGTGAAAGCCTATCTTTCAGGCCACCATCACGAAGGCTCACAATATCTCAAGACCTCGGTCAAATACTATAATTTCCAGGGAATGATCGAAGGCAACAACAACCACTACTCCGTTGTCAGCCTATATAAAGACCGTCTGGAAGTCAAAGGCTATGGTGAGCAGGAAAGCACCACCATCAGATTCTAACCACCAGACGATATTATACAATAATATATAAGAGGGCTCCTGCGTGCATGGCAGGAGCCCTCTTATATATTATCTTACCCACAAGACCCTGTCGGGCTTGCGGGGCATCGGCGCAGGCAATGGACCGTCGGGATAACCCAAGGCCAAGTGGCCTATGCCCTCGTATTGCTCCGGATCAATTCCGATCTCTCTCATCCATGCCTGCCATTCCACCCGTTGAAAAGTTTCCCGTGCACGGTTTATCCAACAGGAACCCAGTCCCAGTTCATGGGCTGCAAGCATCATGTTTCCCAACGCCAGGGAGCCGTCGTTAACATAGGTTGTCTTGCTTCTGTCAGCAAATACAATAATAATTACAGGAGCATTGTAGAACGGGTCGAAAGACTTGCCCCATATCTCTGCATTTACCTGCCTCAAACGCGCTTGGACATCCCTGTTCGTGACCGGCACAATCAGCCAAGACTGCTGATTATGACCTGAAGGAGCATACAGGCCTGCTTCAATCACCTTGGCAATCATTTCCTCTGACGGCATGGCCGGCAAATATTTGCGGCAGCTTCGCCGCGACAAAAGCAAATTTTCCATTTTCTGTCAATCAATAAGAGTCTGTCTGAATGCAAAGATAGGGGTTTTGCATAAAAAAGACTGTTATCTTGCTTTCAGTTTCACATTTTTGGCTCATTTTTAATTTATCTGTGCAAAAACATTGGAAAATAGAAAATCTTCATTTACCTTTGTAGTGAAATATAACACGACTCATGAAACTAACCCGAATGACTGCCAAGGAAGCTGCTTGTTTCATCAAGAACAATGACTGTGTTGCATTGGGAGGATTCAGTCCCTCAGGCACTCCCAAGGCTATCATGTCAGCTGTTGCCGAAAAAGCACTCGCAGAGCATCAGGCAGGACGCGAATACAAGATACACCTCAACGCCGGAGCATCGGTAGGAGATAGCTGCGATGGTGCACTCAGCAGAGCTGATGCAGTAATCAGCCGCATTCCGTATTGTGACAACAAGGATATGCGTCAGGCATACAACAAAGGAGACATTGCTTTTCATGACTTAAATCTCGCAGACAATGCGGCATTCCTACGTCAGAAACTGACACACGTTCCAACATGGGGCATCATTGAAGCAGCAGACATTGAAGAACACGACGGTACTTACCATATATATCCGACTTCGGCGACGGGAATCGCCCCAACGATCTGCCACATAGCTGAAAAAGGCTTGTTCATAGAACACAATATCTGGCACGAAAAAGCCATAAAAGGCATACACGATATCTACGAAATGCCCAACAGCTGGGAACACCATATCATGCGTATCAGCCATCCCACGCAACGCATCGGCAAGCCCTACCTGAGCATACCCGCCGAGCGCATTGTCGGCATCGTAGAATGTAACCTGCCAGATGAAGCACGCCCAATGCCGCCATCCTCTGACATCCACAACACCATGGGAGGACATGCCGCTGATTTTGTACACTGGAATATCAGAAAGGGCATTCTACATCCCCAACACTTGGTTTTTCAAAGTGGCGTAGGCAGTGTTGCCAATGCCGTCATCGGTGCCATGGGAAGAGACAAGAACATCCCCGAATTTTCTGTCTTCACTGAGGTATTTCAGGATGCTCCTTTCTCGCTCCTGCAGGAAGGGCGCATCAAAGGGGCCTCAACTGGTGCCTTGACACTGTCGCCCGAAAATCTGCGCCTGTTTTACAAAGACATCCACCTGTACAGGGACAAAGTCGTCGTGCGTCCGTCTGAAATATCCAACTGCCCGGAAATTATCTCACGGCTGGGAGTATGCGCCATGAACACAGCCATCGAGGTTGACATCTACGGCCACGTCAATTCCACAAAGATATGTGGCAGCAATATGATGAACGGTGTCGGGGGGTCATCCGACTACACGACTTCTGCCACACTGGCCATATTCACATGTGGCTCAACGGCCAAGGACGGCAAGATTTCGAGCATCGTTCCCTTCTGTTCCCACATCGACCATACCGAGCACCACGTCGATGCCGTGGTCACAGAATACGGTGTGGCCGACCTCCGGGGCAAATGTCCGGCGGAACGCGCAGAGTTGCTTATCAACATTGCACACCCTGATTACCGCCCAATACTCTGGGAGTATCAACGGCTGAGCCTACAGCATGGCGGGCAGACACCCCACATGCTCACCGCTGCATTTGCACTCCATGACACCTACCTGCGCAAGGGAGATATGCGGCTCGTAGACTGGAATGAATATACAATTAAATAACAAATATAAATCTAAAAACAAACATCCATACCATGGCCCTAAACCACTTAACTGCACAAGAAGCAGCCAGTTTAATTCAAAATAACGACCGGGTAGCTTTAGGAGGATTCGGCCCTCCCGGATCACCCAAGGCTATTGTACCAGCCATAGCTGAAAAAGCACTTGCCGAGCATAAGGCCGGACACGAATTCAAGATACACCTTAATCCCGGCTCATCAGTCGGTGACAGCTGCGACGGTACGCTGACTCGTGCCGATGCCGTCATCAGCCGCACTCCCTTCTGTGTCAATAAAGATATGCGCCAGGCATACAATCAACGTAAACTCAAGTACTTTGATCTCAACTTGAGTGACAATGCCACCTTCATGCGCCAACAACTTACCGGATATCCGACTTGGGGAATCGTTGAAGCTGCATTCATCGAAAAAGCCGGCAACGCATACCATCTTTATCCCACAGCAGGTATTGGAATTGCTCCTACAATATGCCGTTTGGCCCAAAAAGGTATTTTCATTGAGCTTAACACATGGCACGAAGAAGCAGTCAAAGGTGTACACGACGTATATGAGATACCTGACAGTTGGGCACGGGAGATTATCAACATTCAACAGCCTTTAGACCGCATTGGCAAGCCTTATATTGAAATTTCCCCTGAGCATATTATCGGTGTTATTGACTGCAACCTGCCAGATGAGTCACGCGTCATGTCTGCTCCGACTGAGATACAGAATACAATTGGAGCACAGGTTGCCGAGTTTATTGTATGGAATATCCGCAAAGGTATTCTCAACCCACAGCACCTGATATTCCAAAGCGGTGTAGGCAGCGGAGCCAACGCCGTCATGGCTGCCATGGGCAAAGATAAGAATATTCCTGACTTTTCAATCTATACAGAAGTATTTCAGGATGGTCCTTTCTCGCTCCTGCAGGAAGGTCGGGTAAAAGGCGTTTCAACTGGTGCCCTGACACTGTCGCCCGAAAATCTGCGCCTGCTTTACAAAGACATCCACCTGTACAGGGACAAAGTCGTCGTGCGCCCGTCTGAAATATCCAACTGCCCGGAAATTATCTCACGACTGGGAGTATGTGCCATGAACACAGCCATCGAGGTTGACATCTACGGCCACGTCAATTCCACAAAGATATGTGGCACAAACATGATGAATGGTGTCGGAGGGTCTCTTGACTATACCACCTCTGCTACTCTGGCTATCTTCACATGCGGCTCAACGGCCAAGGACGGCAAGATTTCGAGCATCGTTCCCTTCTGTTCCCACATTGACCATACCGAGCACCACGTCGATGCCGTGGTCACAGAGTATGGTGTGGCCGACCTCAGGGGCAAATGTCCGACAGAGCGTGCCGAACTGCTCATCAACATCGCACACCCTGATTACCGCCCAATACTCAGAGAGTATCAACGGCTGAGCATGCAGCAGGGCGGGCAGACGCCCCATATGCTCACTGCAGCATTTGCCCTCCACGACACCTACCTGCGCAAGGGAGACATGCGGCTCGTAGACTGGAATGAATATATAATTAAATAACTTCCCCAAAAATTCAAATTGGCCCTTATGGTATGTTGCCATAAGGGCCAATTTTTTATCCCATGCATTTTATCTGCAACCATTGTTTCGCCCAATTGGTCACCCTTCTGTACACCAGTGCCAGAAGGAAACTGCACAACAGGTATAAGACCAAGTTCAGGTAGCAGTTCCCGCCGGCATTGACACTATTAATAAAATACGGGCGGACAATGGGGTGAACAACGAACAAGAAAGCTGACAAATGCCCTGTCCATATCATTGCAGCGCGCACGGTGCCCTTCATATCCACCAGCGGCATTACAGCGAATACGATAAAGATCGGGGCTGCTATCCATGACATCGGCTCAAACCAGCATGCTATCCATACAACCAGACAAATCAGTGCATACGTCACATCATAATACAGTCTTTGCGTACGGGCCAGGGTTATCCCCATTGCAAAGGGCAACATTGAACCCACAAAGTTATAACGCAGATAATTCAGCAGTTCCATATCATTCAGGTGCACAGCCAGCATCAAGGCTCCGACACACAGTGTGCTGACAATTCCCAAGGGTATCCATCCCTGCTTATACAGAAAAACTCTGTATACTACATACAGTTGCATCGTCAATGAGAAATACCACCACGGCCCCAACAGCAGGTCTGCCCCCGGGAACAGATTCCCCGTGAAAGTCAGCATCTGCACGACATTATACCAATGATGCGCCCAATGCCAATGATGCAAATACATATCACTGGCAAACCACAGCAGCATTCCCAAACCAAGCAACCACCATAGTTTCTTCACGTTATACCATAGGAAGGGCAGGATTCCCACATTCTCAGAAAGGGTTTCATACTTCCTGACCAGACCATATCCACTGACGAATAAAAATATTGAGACACCATAATGCCCGGCAAAGGAGAAGATATTCAACACGACATCACTACCATGCACCATCATATCTACAAATCTGCTTACACGCCCTGCATAGAAGACATATTCATTTTCCAATGCACATCCCGGCAACCAATGGCAGAAATTATGCAGTACAATGCAAATAATGCCCACTCCCTTCAGCACAGCTGTGTCGTCCGGCAACAATACGTTTTTCATTTTTTCTTCCATTTCTTCTCAAATTTCGTCCCTGCCACAATACTGTCATAGGACAGCGTTCCCTTCAGATATCGGTTTCCTGGAGAATATCGGTCGCTCAACAAATCGCGACGGGGCTCATACCACGGGCAGCCTATACCGGCCAGACCCAGAATCAACTGAGATATATTTGATGATATAAAAGGCTCCTTATATACGGATTTTGCCTTTTTTACAATATCAGGATGGTTCTGCATGAACAATGGTGAAAACCACATCACCATCGGTATTTCAAACTCATAATATGCTATCGGGGCACTGATGTCATCACCGGGTGTCCTGCCGAACATCCAGATATAGTCATACACTTCTTCGCCGTGGTCGCTCAGATAAATCACCACGGCATCGTCGGACTCAAAGAAACGGCAGATATCCGCAAACACCTGATCATTATACAATGTGGCATTGTCATAGTCTGCCACGATCTGCTTCTGCTGCCTATTCAGTTTCTTACGGTCTATACTATCGGGCGTAAAATAGCAGAACGACTCATCAAACCTACTGCCATAGCTGACATGCTGCCCGTACAGATGGAAAATCACAAAATTGTGATCAGCCTTTTCGTAACACGTGTATTCCCGGATAAAATCCCCGTCCAGGTCATAGTGGGCCGTATTGCGCACGTCAAAGCACATACTGTCCAGCACTCGGTCATTGAGGAAAAAGCTGCCGCTGAAATCCACCCCATTCTGTTCCATGACTTTCTGATACTGATTGGTCAGGAAAGCCACCTTGTAACCGGCCTTGCGCATAAGAGCGGGGAACAGAACGCCATCCGTCCATTTTCCTCCGCCGTTCAGGTCTCGGGTGGAAAACATACTCTTGAACACCTTGCTTGTAAGATTCCACGGTGTAACCGCATCAAACATCACGGCCAGACTTCTCTCCCCGCGCATTCTTACCATATTGGGCGTTGTCTTACCCTTGTAGCCATACAGTTGCGCATGATGCTTGTTATAGCTCTCGCCGATGACCAGTACGATATTGGGGCACTTGAACGAGCAACTGTCAATGGTCAGTTGCATCATGGAGCGCTTCAGGTCATCCAGATCCCTGTCGGCAAGATGAAGCATGTAGTAAGAATATGCCAGCCGATATACGGGAGAATAAAACAATTCCGACTTAACTTTCTCGGCCTGACTTGGTGAAGACATAAAACGGAGCAGCAGTCTCTTTTCACCCAGAGCCGGACCAATACTCCAGCCCACGAGAGCAATGATACACAAAGAGCAAACCGTCCTGAACCAGCCCGGACATGACTTCCGATGCCTGCACCAATAATTCAGCAAATAATGAAGCAGGACGGACAAGACCAGCAGAGCCAGTACCAGGGCCATGGCCTCTCCCGCAAGGTATGTCGCCAGGAATTCACCGGTCTCCTTCGCTGTCGTCTCACGCCACAGATTAACCGTTGTAGGTGTAAACAGGATATTAAACCGCTCCATGATAAATATTTCAACAAAAGCCGTAGCATAGGCCACTGCGTAGCACAGCCGTTTCAGCAGTCTCCGTCCTTTGAGCGGCACGAACATCATCAAGCCGCAAAGCAAATAAATATCCAGTACAAAATGCCATAAGTGCAACATGGTGTCAACCTGATACCGCCATTCCCGCCACATACACAGCAACAACAAGAACAACATCATCAGGACAAATATCCCGTTGCTCCATATTGGCGAAGCCATCGCATTCAGCATCTTTACGATGTATTCAAGCCCCGTCCTTATAACAGATCTTATCCTCTGGACTGCCACAGTGCAAAATTACGAAAAACAATGATTATTACAGGCAAAGAGCATCACCGGTGCAGTGATGCAAACATATTTTTCCCCCGATGACGTTTATGTTTACCGTCGCTGAACATATGTTCACCATTGCTGAACGTATATTCCGCATCGGTGAACGTACGTTTCCCATCGGTAAACATAACCAATTTCCAGGATATAATTACATTTATGAGAGCCTCTGACGCATCTGCTCTCCCATACGGGCAGGGAAAGGAAAACAGTTTGAACGGAAAACTGACAAACATTCATGTCTTAAAATAAACATTCTGAAGAATTCCGATTTTTCACAAGTAAATTATTACCTTTGCAAAAAACACAGAAGCCTCATTATGTCAGCAGTAAAAAAAGTTGTTTCAAGTATCTGGCACTTCCTCGGACGCCACGCCTATGGCGTTATCTTCCTCTTCTTCATTGTAGAAGTAGGTTTCCTTGACACCAACAGCTACTATCACCGTTTCCTGCACCATGAAGAAATCCGCCATCTGAAAGACGAGATTCAGCACCATCAGGAAATATATGACCGCGACACCAAGGTCCTGAAGCAACTTGAGGCTGACCCCAAGGCAATTGAAAAAATTGCCCGTGAACGTTACTTTATGAAGCGCCCTAATGAGGACATCTATATCTTCAAGAACTGAATGAAGCAGCTCACTCCCTTCCAAAGTGCCGTCTATGGCCTCGGTGCCATACTCATATTGGTCGGCCTCATCCTATGGCCCACGGGCAGCATGATAGCCATATATGTTTACTGCATCGGTGCCGTCATGTTTGCAGCCATGCAATTTTTGCAGAGTTACCAGGGCAGCAACATCACCGTAAAACGACTGCGCCGCCAGCAAATCTTGGGCGCCGTGCTGCTCATGGCAACAGGACTGCTCATGATTATCAATGCCTCACACCTGGGATTCCTATACCACAACGAATGGATGGTATGCCTGGCCATCGCCGCATTTATTGAATGTTACACAGCCTTCCGGATCCCCTATGTCCTAAAACATGAGGACGATGACTGACAGCTATTTGTAACATTATTTAACACAAATAGCACATTTATAAGGTTTTTTATCTAAACAAACTTTAAAAATATACAAATGAATTAAATAGCGTACACTATCTCAATAATTCATTATATATTTGTGCCGAAAACACAAAAGAAACAATTTGTGATGTCTGTCATAGTAACGAAATCCTATCAGTATTATCTACGCAGCACCCATTCCATACTCGTTATACTGGGGTGCATACTATGTATGACATCATGCGCCGAGCAATACAACATTTCAGGCGACTCATCGGTTTCAACCCTTGACGGCCGTATGCTATATCTCAAGGCCCCCAACATCAGCACGGCCAGCATGTGCAATCTTGACTCATGTGAAGTTATCCACGGCAAATTCAGTTTCATGGGAATGGTTGACTCTGTTACCTTAGGTGAATTGTTCATGGACAACGAGGGCTTCATGCCCATCGTCATTGAGAAAGGCAACATCAGCATATCCATCAGCAACACCGAGCAGAAAGTTGTAGGAAGCCAGCTCAACGACCGCCTGTATCGCTTCCTGGAGAAAAAGAACCGCCTGGAAGAAGAAATCATGAACCTCTCCAACATGGAGGCCCAATGGATATTGTCAGGCATGCACCCCATGATAGCCCATCGGAGAGTAGCCGAGAAGACAAACCGCATGTACAACGAGTTGGAAGACCTGGAGACAGACTTCATAGCCACTAACAGCAACAACATCCTGGGAGCCACCTTCTTCAACATGCTGTGCAGCAAATATCCCTACCCCATCCTCACATCGCAGATCAACAAGATTATGAAACGGGCCAGCAGCAACTTTAAGAACAATCCTGTCGTGCGCACATACATACAGGCTGCCGAAACCAACATGAAACTCATTGAGAACAGCGGCAACTGACATCACAGGCCGCAACATCAACAATGAGCACAAACTTTATCCACAATCTTATACCAAAACAAAAAATATATTTGTAAATTTGGCCTGAAATTAACAGCCAACAGACAAATATAAAATTCATATAACATGAAACAGATTAAATATCTTGTTATTACACTTGTCATCGCATTAGCAGCATCTTCATGCGGGACAACCAACACAGTGCCCATCACAGGGCGCAAGCAACACCTGCTCGTAACCGATTCCTATGTGCTCGGACTATCCAATTCCCAATATCAGGAATACATGAAATCAGCAAAAGTTTCCACCAATGCTGCCAACACAGCCATGGTGAAACGTGTCGGACAGCGTCTTGCCTCAGCCGTAGAAACCTATCTCAGAAACAACAATCTGGCATCTGAAATCCAGAACTACGCCTGGGAGTTCAATCTGGTAAACAGCAATGAAGCTAACGCCTTCTGTATGCCGGGCGGAAAAATCGTAGTATACGAAGGACTGTTCCCATATACCAAGACCGAAGGCGCCCTCGCCATAGTATTGGGCCATGAAATTGCCCACGCTGTGGCCAAGCACAGTGCTGAACAGCTATCCAAACAGATGCGTGCCCAGTATGGCGCACAGGCACTCAGCACCATATTGTCTCAGACATCAGCCAGTGCAGCTACATCAGCCATCGCCAGTCAGGCTTTCGGCTTCGGTGCCGGCAGCCTGCTGCGTAAATACTCCCGCGACAATGAAAGCGAGGCCGACTACATGGGGTTAGTCTTCGCCGCGATGGCAGGCTATGACCCCAATGAGGCAATCAGTTTCTGGCAACGCATGAGCGCCGGCAACACCAGCAATGTCCCGGAGTTCTTCAGCGACCACCCGTCAGATGCAAAACGCATCGCTGCCATACAGAAGGAAATGCCGGAGGTTATGAAATACTACAAGCCGCAAGCCTCAACGGCAACTACAACCAAAAAGACAACAACCACTGCGAAGAAGACTGCAACGACAAAGGCAGCAGCCAAGACAACTGCACCGAAGACGACAAAGACATTCAGAGTAAAATAACCTCTGTGTCATATATCGCTGACAGGCGTCACCTGCAGACATGACCCAAATACGACAGCAGCTCTCAGAACAAGTTGATTTCTGAGAGCTGCTGTCGTATATATGATAAAAAAGTAACTGCTACCTACGCTCCAACTGCTTCACAGGAAAAGTAAAATATGTATCAGGGAAAGGCTCATCCTTGAGCGTAAAATGCCACCATTCGGAAGAAAGTCCCTTGAATCCATGACGCAACATTGCCTGCCGGAGTATCATACGGTTCCTAAACTGCTCTGCTGAAATGCCGTCTGTGGCAACATAAATTCCCGTATCAGGGTTTCCACCGAAATCAGGATGGCTTTCATGCCCGAACCAGTCAAAAGTGCCGCCCATGTCAACATCCTTTTCTGCCCTCATGTCAAACAAGGTAAGGTCTACCGTGGAACCACGCGTATGGCCACTCTTCTCCATAATATATTCCTGCTCAAACAACACCCCTTTGTCAAGGTCCGGATAGAAGTAAGGCTTCATAATGGTATCACTGGTATCTGCTGCCCAACGCACAAAATGGTCTACAGCCATCTGAGGGCGATAGGCATCATATATCTTCAGACGATAGCCTTGCTCCTTGAGTTCATCGCTGACAACCCTCAGACTGTCAGCAGCCTGTTTCGTCAGCAGTGCCGTAGGTTCCAGATAACCGTCTATACGCGTACCGACAAAATTATATGTACCAAAATAGCGGATTTCCAAAATAGCATCAGGAACAGCGTCGGTCAATGTTACAAACTGGCTGCAGTCTTCCTGGGGCACAATCTCGTCCTGATCTTTTGAACAACCAGCCACCAGCATACACCCTGCCGCACAAACGGCAAATAAAAATAAATTTGTTTTCATCATGTATCTTGTATCTAATATTTATGTTCAGTTCCTCACACCCTTGGTCTTCCTGGCAAACTCTGCCTGTGCCTTAGCCATCTGCTTGCGAAACGCAGGACTGGTCTGAAGCTTAGCATAGCCTATACTGGCAGCCAGACGGCTGGCATCGACATCACTTTGCCAATGAGCCCCCACGATGACACGGCTTTCCCCATACATCCATGCCCGGGCATACAATGTGTCGGCGGCGGCAGGATTAATTTCAGAAAGCAGTAAAGCCGTGCTCCAGCCACGAATAGTATGTCCTGAAGGATAAGAGCCTTCACCACGGAGTTCATCCTCCTCTTCAACTGCCAGCAAATGCTCCTGAAAACGTTCAAACGGCCGCATACGCTTAAAATAAGCCTTGGGACGTATACGAATAAGGTCAATGGTGGACATGCTGTTCATCAGGAGTTTCCATATCTCCGGAGTATTTTTTTCAGACAACTCCAAACCAAAAGGAACATTGAATGTCGTAAACAATGCTTCCAGTGTCCACACAGCATCACGCCGGGCAATATCAGCACGTTTTTCATCGAGCCTCTGCTGCTTTCCCCACATATAGCGCATAATATCGTGAGCAAATTCCGGACCTATCGTATCAGGCGGAGCCGGCAGACATTTGACCAAATCAGGCATGTCGTCAATTGTAAAATAAGTCTGAATTTTGTCCTGAGCATTCGCACAGACAACAGAGCACAAAATAAAAATACCGCATAGCGTTACTCGAGCAATTCTTTTCATCATGATTTCAATATGTTCTTTCATTATTAATTACATCCTATTCTGCAATACGTCGGACGCATCTCGGTGTATGATACGCCTGGGATAGTCACACCTTTCAAAGAGACGCATATATCCCTGACAAACACCTGAATACATTTCCGCATACAAAGTTAACCATTTTTCAGTAACACTTTTATGCAGGAAACTTGAAATCTCACATTTTTCAGTCATACCCACACAAGAGCAGGAAGTTTGCCATATTTCACAAAACAATTTACAGGAGGACTATTTTACCCCATATAAAATTGGGGAAATTGGCTTTTCTTCGTATTTTTGTATAACTATAATTTTACAGAAGATCATGATAAAAGCTGTCTTAAAAAGTATCGTGGCAATCATTCTCCTTGCTCCTTTAACTACTGATGCCACAACATATAGGAGCATCCGGCTTGATAATAACGGCGGCAAGCTCTCGGCCAAGGCTGGCAAAGTATTTCAGAGGATAGTCAGGCAAAAAGCCGGATATGACCTCTTCTGCAACGAAAACAGACAGATGAGGCTCGTCCTATCCGAAGCAGGTGACCTCAAAGCAGAAGCCTATCGCATCAAGAAGACTTCAGGCAACACCGTCAGTATAGAAGGTGGAAGCGACTATGGCATCATGTATGGACTCGGCAAAGTGCTGCATACCGCCTATGTGTCACCTGCTGGTTTCAGACTGGGAAAATGTGAGGGAGTTTCAGAACCGGAAAAGCCATTAAGAGGTATATATCTGGCTACTCATTTCCACAATTTCTACAACGATGCCCCCATAGAGGAAGTCGCCGAATATATTGAAGAACTGGCATTATGGGGATACAATGCTTTGCAGGTATGGTTTGACATGCATCACTATAATGGTATTAATGACCCAGATGCGACAGCTATGATTATACGTCTGAAAAAATTGCTTGAGGCAGGTCACGAAATGGGAATGAAAAGTGGCCTCACCATGCTTGCAAATGAAAGCTACAAGAATACACCCCAGAAGCTGAGAGCTGAAAAGGTCAAATGGACAGGCTTCTACGGATGCGAAATTTGCCCGTCAAAACCCGGCGGCACTGAACTTATCCTAAGACAACGCAATGAGATGCTGGACGTCTTCAAGAATATTGGGCTAAACATTGACAACATATGGTTATGGCCCTACGACCAAGGAGGATGTGAATGCAAAGATTGCAGCCCGTGGGGAGCAAATGGTTATCTGAAACTGACACGTCAGCTGGCCAAAGCCATTCACGAAAAGATGCCCGACACAAAAATAGTATTGTCAACCTGGCTATTCGACTTTGAAGAACACGACAAGGGAGAATGGAGAGGACTCGCAGATACATTCTCAAAAGAGACACCATGGGTGGACTATATAATGGCAGACTCCCACACCCAATACCCCCGCTATCTTTTAAACCACCCCATCCCGGGAAACCTGCCTCTCCTGAATTTTCCCGAAATAAGCATGTGGGACAACATGCCTTGGGGCGGATATGGAGCCAATCCACTACCTATGCGCTTTGAAAAACTATGGCAGGAAGTATCTCATCTGGTAACCGGAGGCTACCCTTATTCTGAAGGAAAGTTTGAAGATTTTAACAAAGTACTGTACAGTCAGTTCTATTGGACTCCAAACCGCCCGGCAAAAGATATTATGAAAGAATATATCAGCTATGAGATTTCGCCCAAATATGCCACGAAGATTGCCGATGCTATCCTGACGCTGGAAAAGAACATGGGACTGAAGGCCGTCAACTGGTTTACACACAAGGATGCCAAAAAGGAAATCATAGTCCCTCAACAGGACTATGGCGCAAAAAAAGCCTTTGCCACTTTAGATGCTGTCAACAAGAAGCTTCCTCCGCAGATACAGCAGGCATGGCGCTGGCGAATCATCTATCTACGTGCATATCTTGACTATGCCTTACGTACTTCACATGGCACCATTACCCCAGAAATCAACAATGCCTTCAGAGAATTAATCAATATCAGCAGCCTGAGCAAAGATGCTAATTTCGTAGTACGGCCACCCTATCTGCCTGAATTATACAATACGGGAACACATAATCATTAAGAAAGAATTATCTTTGCCGAAGAAACATAAGAATGTCATGCATATTGCCATCGCAGGAAATATAGGAAGTGGCAAGACCACATTAACTAAAATGCTGGCCGACCATTATGGATGGGAAGCACGCTTTGAGGATGTGGACTATAATCCATACCTTGACGACTATTACGACGACATTCCAAGATGGGCCTTCAACATGGAAGTTTATTTCCTTAAAGAACGCTTCAAGGATATTCTGGCTATATCACAGTCAGACCACTCCATTATTCAGGACCGTTCCATTTATGAAGGTGTATATGTTTTTACACTGGGCAACAAGGATATGGGCAACATGTCTGACCGCGACTTTGAAACATACATGAGCCTGTTTGAACAAATGATCGGACAGGTCAGATATCCCGACCTGATGATTTATTTGCGCGCATCGGTATCACATTTGGTTCAAAACATCCAGAAACGCGGCAGGGACTATGAACAACGCATACAACTGGATTATCTTGAAGGACTCAATGACAGATATGAAGACTTCATCAATAATAAGTATCAAGGAAAAGTGATGACCATAGAAGTAGATGACATTGACTTTCAAAACAACCCTGAGGACTTTGGCAATATCATCAAAAGAATAGATGAACACCTGTTTGGTTTATTTAAAACTGATAACAACTCAAATCATTGACATTATGCATATAGCTATCGCCGGCAATATAGGTTGCGGAAAAACGACATTGACCAAAATGCTTGCTAACCGCTACAAATGGACTCCGCGTTTTGAACCAGTTGACAATAATCCCTACCTGGAAGACTACTATGCGGATATGAACCGATGGTCTTTCAATCTGCAAATATACTTTTTAGCAAAACGCTTTAAAGAAGTCGTTGAAATATCAAAATCTGAAGATGCCATCATCCAAGACCGCACAATCTTTGAGGATGCACGCATCTTTGCACCCAATCTCCATGACATGGGATTGATGAGCGACCGTGACTTCAAGAACTATTCAGACTTGTTTGACACAATGATTTCGCTTGTCAAATTACCGGACATCATGATTTACATCCGTTCCAGCATTCCCAACCTCGTGCAACAGATACAAAAACGCGGACGCGATTATGAGCAATCCATGCGAATGGATTACCTCAAGGGACTGAACGAGCGCTATGAAGCATGGATCAAGGACTATAAAGGACATCTTATTATTGTCGACGGTGATAACTGCAAATTTCAGCAAAACCCTGAAGACTTCAAGAAAATTACCGATCAGATAGACGCTCGCCTCTTCGGTCTGTTCCCAGAATGGTAACACCCCGACACACACCAGTAACGCAGGAAATCATAAAAGCATTTTTCCGGCAATACTGTCAGCGGCAACAAAAGCAGATGTCCATGCTGCCTGCAGGTTAAACCCACCTGTCACAGCATCAATATCCAGAATTTCACCCGTAAAATAAAGATGAGGATATCGGATACACTCCAGTGTCCTAATATTGACGTTGGAAAATGAAACTCCACCACATGTCACAAATTCTTCCTTGTTACGACTCTGCCCCGAAATCATATACACATCTCGTGTCAATGTATCAACAAGACGATTGAGTTGTTTGGTGTTCAATGCGCAGCATAACATATCGGTTTTCAAATTGCATCGCCCTAAGATATATCTCCATAGCCTGTTTGGCATCTTATGAGGAAAGACCGATTCCAAATGTTTACGCGGCTGAGACAAAAACATATTCATCAATTCAGTGCGGACAATTTCATCATTACTCTCACCCATCCAGTTAATACGCAATGGAGCCTTATATCTATTGTCTGCAAGAAAACGCGCCGCATAAGATGACAACTTAAGGATACAAGGACCACTCAGTCCCCAATGAGTAATCAAAATGTTGCCACTACTGCAATACTTTGTACCAGCAATGGCAACACTTGCACCTTCTATGGTAATACCAGCCAAAGTCGTAAGACCCGATTCAGAAAGATTTATAGCAAACAATGACGGAACAGGGGGCAACAAGTCCAATCCCAAGGAACGCAGAAAATGCCGCGGATGCATTCCCCCACATGAAATGACAACATATTCAGACTGGAAGTCCTGTAAATTCGAGTCGGCAAAAGATATCTTATATTGCCCGTCATCCATTTTCTCAACCATGGATACTTGATACGACAGATGCAAATTAATATTCTCTTTACGGATAAGATTTCGCAGGAGGACGACTATTTCCATTGCATTATCAGAACTGGGGAACACACGCTGATCATCCTGAATCTTGAGATTAATGCCTTCACGCTTGAACCACTTCATGGTATCATCCCAGCCAAACATACGCAAAGCACATTTCATAAATTTCTCACCACGAGGATAAACCTTGGAAAGGCTGTTAACTTCACGAAAAGAATTGGTCAAATTACACCGTCCCCCTCCAGTAAGGGCTAATTTCGCTAAAGGATGACTGCTGCTTTCAAATATATGAATATCTGCCTGAGGGCATTTCCTCTTTAGAGAAATAGCACAAAAACATCCCGATGCCCCGGCTCCTATAATGGCAACCTTCATCTAAACAAAATTATATCGTTGTTTCCAGGATGGCATCCCTGCATGCTTCCATAAGCCATTTTGGTGTAGAGGTAGCTCCACATATCCCTAATGAAGAAAAACCTTCAAACCATCGGCAATCTATATCATTGGGGCCTTCAACCATATAAATATGCTCATTGACAGTCTTGCATGCCTTATATAGAGTACGGCCATTGGAACTTTTCTGTCCACAGACAAAAAGGACAGCATCATGATTTGCACAAAAATGCAAAAGATGAGGCATGCGGTTTGCCACCTGCCTGCAAATAGTATCATAATATTTGAATGTTGCCGGCGGTTGGATATGTTCTGCTATGTATTTTACAATATCCCGAAAATCATCCAGAGGTTTTGTCGTCTGCGAAAACAGTCGTATATCTTGCGAAAAATCCAATTGCCGCACATCATCAAAAGAATCCAAGACAATCGCAGTACCTTCTGTTTGGCCAACAAGACCCAAAACCTCAGCGTGACCGTGTTTTCCAAAAATGGCAATCTGGCATTTGGTATCATTTTGCATGAATTCCTTCTTTATACGCTTCTGTAGCTGAAGTACAACAGGACAGGTGGCATCAATTATTTCAATATTGTTCCTGACAGCAGTCTCATAAGTCTGAGGAGGCTCACCATGAGCACGCAGCAAGACTTTGGCATTGTGCAATCGGCTATATTCTTCATGGTTGATTGTTTTAAGCCCAAGCCTATAGAGCCTGTCACATTCCTTCCCATTATGAACTATATCACCCAAACAATATAGTTGCGTACCATATCGTAACTCTTCTTCTACCTTTCTGATAGCTGTAGTCACACCAAAGCAGAATCCTGAATTCTCGTCAATTTCAATATTGATGTTCATTCACCCGAGACCTTGTCTTTGAACATGTTGATAAGGACATCCATTTCCTCTTCGAATGTCATGTCACTGTTATCCATAAGATAAGCATCTTCTGCTTGTCTAAGCGGTGCCACTGTTCGGTGGGAATCAATATAATCCCTTTCCTTGACATTCTTGAGGATATCGTCATAGGTCGCAGGCATATTCTTCTCCTGCAACTCCTTAAAACGGCGCTGCGCACGAACTTCAGGAGTAGCTGTCATGAAGATCTTCATTTCTGCATCAGGAAAAACAACCGTACCGATATCTCTTCCATCCATCACGATACCGCCAGACTTGCCCATAGCCTGCTGCTGGACAACTAAGGCTTCTCTCACAAAAGGAATTGCTGCTATCGGACTGACATGAGACGATACTTCCATGCCTCGTATCTCGCGTTCAACATTTTCACCATTCAGATATATCTCGCTCTGACCACTCTCTTCATTGCGGCCAAAAGAAAGTGTCGCCTTTTGGAGGAGTGTTTCCAAATGGGCTTCATCTATAGAACCGTCTTGACGAATAATATCATGACGCAGAGCCAATAATGTCACCGCACGATACATGGCGCCTGTATCTATATATGTATACCCAATATGTTTTGCCAGTTTCTTGGCAATAGAACTTTTTCCTGTAGACGATGTACCATCAATGGCTATAATAATCTTTTTCACGATAATAAGGCTATAAACTATACGATACGCTAAATAATAAAGAAGACGTACTGACGTGGTATTTGGAATATGCTAATCCTGCCTTGAATTTCTGCAAATTCAAGCCACAACCTAAAGACAATCCTGCTCCATGGGCAGATCCGGCAGCCTTAAGTTCATTGGCACGACGACAATTGAAACCTGCAGCAACATAGAAACTATTTGTCGGCAAAAAATCAACACCAAAAACAATATGATTAAACACCTTCCTGCCAAAACTGTTTTTCTTTTCTGGATTATAATAATACGTATTGCTCCAACGGGTCAAATCACGCGCCGTGACAGAAAAGCGGAAAGGAGCATGCTCTAACCTCTTTGAAAAACCTATTTGAAAATCAAAAGGAAGATGTTCTTTCTGTCCTTCATAAAATGAGGATAATTGAGCACCTATATTCTTTGCCACCACGCCAAAAGAAAAATCCTTATCTTCGTTGGTATAATGGAGTCCTAAATCAAAAGCTATAGCTGTAGAACTGTACTCAGCATATTTGGAAAAGATGTAACGACATGTCGCACCTCCTGACCACCCTTTTCCCATAGTGTAACTATACAGGGCTGAAACAGCCATATCCTTGGCTGAAAAAGAACCTATAACATTGCCGTGCTCATCAGTCTCATCCATAGAGCCAAAACTGAACAACTGTCCTGTAACACCAAAAGTATGGCGCACACTATACACCTTGGTAAAGGCTGCAGCCAGAACTTTCGTATCCTCAATATAAGTCAGATAATCTAAATTTATTGACTTGTCATTAACCTGTGAAGCCTGAGCTGGATTTCCAAAAATAAGGGTAGGATCATCTATGGCAAGTGACACATTCTCTCCTCCCAAAGCAGCAGTATGGGCAGCAACAGGTATTTTCAGAAAATTGAAAACAGAAGAACTCTCCTGTGCCTGCATACAGACAGAAAAAAGCATAAAAAGTAGAGAAAGTTTTTTGCTGTTACCCATTATTAACTAAAATTAGAATTCAAAGTTACGTTTTTTTCAATATCTGCGCTAATTTTGTATTTGAAAAAGCGACGTACATAAAAAAAACGCAAAGTCTCAATTTTTATTGTATATAATTCTACAACGGCGTACAGGATAACAATGAAAGGAACTGATCTGTTCTCGGAAAAATGGTGCAAACTGGTCTTTGCGCATCGTAACAAAGATTATGGTGCCTACATATTGCGCAGAGAAACAGGACATCGGTATGCTATAGCTATAGGGATATTGTTTGCCATTATTATCATCGCTTTCGCTCCTATCATTATATATTCTCGCTACAATATCCCACATAAAGTCAAAATACAAGACCCAATGAAGCACATCACACGCTTCGAGGGTGTACGTATCAAGGAAGCCCGTCCCGTCCGCCAGAAACTACATAAGCAAGTAACAACATCTGCTGAAGCGAAAAAAAACGTCACGGAAAATGATATCATAAGCGACCATATTGCAAATGAACTGCCAGAAGATGGTGAAACGGATTTAAACAAATTAAAAGAAATCGTTACTGATTCTTTAGAAACACTTCTCAAAGAAGCCAATCTGGAACTTGCAAAAAACAATCAACAGACAACAGGTTCTGTCGTAGACTCCATTCCTCGTTATCCCACTGGCTTAGCCGACTTCATGAAATGGTTAGATAAATATATGGTATACCCCAGAGTTTGCACAGATCGCAAACAAAGTGGAAAAGTTGTAGTTGCTTTCATTGTTGAATCAACAGGAGCAATAACAGATATCCGAATCATTGAAGGAGATATCCGGGAATTGAACCATGAGGTTCTTCGCGTGCTTCGCAAGATGCCCAACTGGATTCCCGGGAAACGTAACGGAAAGCCTATACGTTCTCAAGTAACCCTACCTGTTGAATTCCAATTTGATGACGAACCATTTTCATAAACAATTCATAACTTCAGAATGAACATGACCACATATCAGGTTTTAACACAAGAGGTAAATACCGCCATTGCCTCTATGGAATTCCCCCAACACCCCCAAGGTTTATATGAGCCTATAGCCTACACCCTGTCATTAGGAGGAAAACGGATACGCCCTGTATTCATGCTACTTGCGGCCCAACTGTTCAATGGACATATTGAAGATATTATGGATGCTGCAGTTTCATTGGAAATATTCCATAACTATACCCTGCTCCATGATGACCTGATGGACAATGCCGACTTCAGACGCGGCAAACCCACTGTACACAAACGATGGAACAACAATACAGCCATTCTGTCTGGTGATGCCATGTTCATACTTTCGTGCAAAAAAATGTACAATGCCGTAAACCATCGCTGTCCCCAAGCCATGAAAGTATTTTTGAAAACTGTAATGGAAGTTATCGAAGGACAACAATATGACATGAATTTTGAGTCACGCACTGATGTATCACAGGAAGAATACTTTGAGATGATACGCCTCAAAACTGGTGTACTGATTTCATGTGCCCTGAAAATGGGTGCTTTGTTGGGCGGGGCTTCACTGGCGGAAGCAGAATTGATGTATCAATATGGTGCCCAGATTGGCTTGGCTTTTCAAGTACAGGATGACTATCTTGACACCTTCGGAGATGTAAATGTTTTCGGTAAAAGTATCGGTGGAGATATTTTGGAAGGCAAAAAAACATTTCTTCTCATCAATGCATTTAGAAAGGCTACGGCAACCCAGAAACTACAAATGCTGGATTGGTTGGAAAGAACCAATTGTGAACCACAGGATAAAATTAACTTCTTCACCAACATGTATACAGAATTGGGCATCCCCGATGACTGCAACCTATGTATGAGAAACTGTTATGAAAAAGCTAATGAACTCCTGTCTCAGCTTCATGTAAACGAGGATGCCAAGTCAGAATTGCAGACATATTCCAACATACTAAGCTTCAGAAATATTTAGTTTTTCAAGATGTACATAGATACCCATGCACATATATATGGCGAGGAGTTCATTGATGACATTGACGAAACAATTATTCGGGCTAAAAAAGCAGGAGCATTGGGCATTCTTCTGCCAGCAACCGATGAAAAGTCTGCCGATGAAGCCGTGAATCTGAGCGAGCGTTATAAGGATTTCATCTATCCCATGCTCGGCCTCCATCCTGAAGACATTCCTGCAGATTATAAGGAAATACTGACAAGAATGGAAAAACGCCTACACCAACATCATCCATACATTGCAATAGGAGAAGTGGGATTGGATTTCTATTGGGATACATCCTTCAAAAAGGAGCAGATTGACGCTTTCTGTACACAGATAGAATGGGCTTTGAAATACCATCTGCCTTTGATGATACACTCCAGAAATGCCCATCGTGAACTTATCAATTGCTTGATGCCTTACAGGCAATCCGGACTTTGCGGAGTATTTCATTGCTTTACGGGAACGAAAGAAGAGGCAGAAGAATTAATTGAGACCTTCCCAACCTTCTATTTAGGTATTGGGGGCGTACTGACATTCAAGAAATCCACATTGCCACAGGTAGTGGCAGAAAGCGTTCCGCTTGAACGCATTGTGCTGGAAACTGACTCTCCATATATGGCTCCTGTTCCATACAGGGGAAAAAGAAATGAACCTTCATTTATTCCCAGTATTATCACTCATCTCGCCAAGGTATACGATGTCCCCTCGGAAGAAATTGAAACGACTACAACAAAAAATGCCCTTCAGATATTCCATTTGAACATATCACGCCCGCAAGGTACAAACAATATGTAGAGTATTTGGATATATCCACAAGGGGAATAAGTCCGCTCAGCCCACTTCCTTCGCTGCTTCCCTTATCAATTCTGTATTAAGCATATCACAGAAGGGTATTAAATTCACCCACTGCCATACAAAATTTCGTCTATACCTTAAAAAGCCATACTCTTTTCAGATATAATAATCAGGCCCGTCTATCAACCCCGCACGGATAGCATAACGAATAGCCTCGTAAGCCGTATTGACTTCTAATTTCCTGAATATGTTTTTCCTGTGTGTATTCACCGTATGGAAACTGGAGTGACGGTCACCTGCAATTTCCTTTGTCGTTTTGCCTAATGCAATTTCCCTCAGGATATCTATTTCTGTCGGAGTAAGTTTATTGTCCTCTCTTTTCTCCTTATGATAGTTGAAGGTAAGTATCTGATCCGTTACTTGCTGACATATAAACCGCTCACGGCGCAATGCCAATCGGATTGCCCTGCTAATGTCGTCTTGATCACTATTTTTGGTAACAATGCTAAAAGCATAGCTCTCTATAGCAACCCTATGGGTAAAATCACTGCTCAATTCATCACTGAGTAAAATCCAGTGAGTATCAGGAAAACGCTGGTGAAGAATAAAAAGTTCATTGACATCAACAAAATCAAACAGTGTATAGTCCAGCACAATAATTGCATTTTCATTCTCGCGCAGGAGAAGGAGAAGTTCCTTTTTGTTTGACGCAAAATCAATCGTACTGTCACCCACTCCTTCACACAGACTTTGGACGCCGATGCGTGTTAAATCCTGATTATCCGCTATAATGAAATATGCCATATTCCGTGCAAAGTTACTTTATTTACATCAAAGAAAAATAAAAATAAAGCCAGAACGGTATGATCGTCTGGCTTTATTTTTTAATTATAATGGATATTCATCAAATGCATACAATACGGTAGAAAGATACCGTTCTCCCGTATCGGGAAGCAAAACTACCACTTTTTCCCCTCTGTTCTCTGGACGCTTAGCCACTTCTGACGCAGCAAAGGCCGCAGCACCGCTGGAGATACCGACCAGCAACCCTTCCTGCTGAGCCAACTCACGACCGGTACGAATAGCATCGTCATTATCCACGTCAAAAACCTCATCAATGAGCGATGCATCGTAGGTCTTTGGCACAAAGCCGGCACCAATACCTTGAATTTTGTGGGGGCCGCTGTTTCCACCGTTCAGTACCGGGGAGGTCAATGGCTCTACGGCAATGATTTTTATAGCTGGATTCTTTTCTTTCAATGCCTTGGCTACTCCGGAAATTGTTCCGCCTGTGCCGACACCTGCTACAAAAATATCCACATCTCCATCTGTATCGCTCCAAATCTCCTGCCCGGTCGTCACATAGTGCTTTTCCGGATTTGCAGGATTCTCAAACTGCTGAAGAATAACACTGCCAGGTATGCTGTCACGCAGTTTTTCTGCTGCCTTTATTGCCCCGGCCATGCCTTCTTTACCACTGGTAAGTTGTACTTCTGCTCCGTAAGCCTTGACAAGATTCCTTCGCTCAATGCTCATGGTTTCGGGCATTGTCAGTATAAGTTTATAACCCTTGACGGCCGATACCAAGGCCAACCCTACTCCTGTATTGCCCGACGTGGGTTCAATAATCGTGGCACCAGGTTTAATGATTCCTCTTGCTTCTGCATCCTCTATCATCGCAAGAGCTATACGGTCTTTTACAGACCCTCCAGGGTTGAAAAATTCCACTTTAGCTATTATTGGATTATCCAGCCCCTTATAACGACTGTACTTATTTAATGCCAGCAATGGCGTTTTACCTATTAAGTCTGTAAGTTTTGTTGCAATCTTTGCCATATGTATTTGTATTTGAAATCAACTAAATTTGCGCAAATGCCTGTTCAAGATCATCAATAATATCATCTATATGCTCTACACCGATGGACAGACGTATTGTATTGGGTGTAATATGCTGTTCTGCCAATTCTTCAGGACTGAGCTGAGAATGAGTAGTCGTAGCAGGGTGAATCACGAGCGATTTCACATCAGCCACATTTGCGAGTAATGAGAATATCTTCAGCGCATCTATAAATTTCCATGCATCCTCCTGAGTACCTTTAATCTCAAATGTAAAGATAGAACCTGCTCCTGCCGGGAAATACTTTTTGTATAATTCATGGTCCCGATGAGAAGGCAATGCCGGATGTGACACACTCTTTACCTTCGGATGTCTGGATAAGTAGTCTACGACTTTTAATGCATTTTGAACATGCCGCTCTATCCTGAGAGGCAAACTCTCTACACCCTGAAGCAGAATCCAGGCATTAAACGGGGAAATAGCCGCTCCGGTATCACGGAGTATGACGGCTCTGATGCGCGTCACAAAAGCTGCTGCACCTGCCACATCTGCAAAGACAGCACCATGATATGAAGGATCAGGCTTGCCCAAAGTGGGATACTTGTCTGCATTGGCTTTCCAATCAAATTTACCTCCATCAACGATTACACCGCCAAGAGAAGAACCGTGACCGCCGATAAACTTTGTTGCGGAATGGATGACAATGTCAGCTCCATGCTCAATAGGCCGTATCAGGATAGGTGCAAAGGTATTGTCCACAATAAACACAAGATGATACTTGTGCGCCACCTGAGCTACCGCTTCAATATTAAGAACGTCGGAATTAGGGTTGCCGAATGTTTCGGCATAAATTACTTTTGTCGTCGGCTGGATGGCTGCCTCCAATGCCTCGAGGTCATTTACATTGACTATCGTATTTGATACCCCCTGATTAACTAATGTATGAGTAATCAGATTATATGACCCTCCATAGAGATTGTCTGCTGCAACAATATGATCACCGGCTGTACATATATTTTGGAGGGCATATGTAACGGCAGCCGCACCAGATGCCACTGCCAGACCGGCAACACCTCCCTCCAGAGCTGCTATTCGCTCCTCCAATACACCTTGGGTAGAATTAGTCAGACGTCCATAGATATTACCTGCATCACGAAGGCCGAAGCGGTCTGCTGCATGCTGGGAATTACGAAACACATAGGATGTAGTCTGATAAATAGGCACTGCCCGGGCATCAGTTGCAGGATCTGCCTGTTCTTGCCCGACATGGAGTGCCAATGTTTCCAAATGAAGTTTTTTTTCTGCCATAATCTCTGATTTTTATTGTTTTGATATTTGCTGTGTCACGACTTCGTTTTTCAATGCAAAGGTAGGTTGTCTGCACTGCCTGAGAAATCGTAAAATTGTGGTATTTTCCATACCACAATTATGGTATCGCATGGTATAGCCTATGGTATTAAGCTATATCCCGACACAGAGTTCGGCACTCCATTTGGCGCTATACAAAGAATCTTATTCTGAACAGAATTTGTCAGTGGAATGCTTGATGAGCTGGAGCTACAGGAGATGTCCCTGATGGACGGTTCGGCAATTTACCATGCTGTTTCCCATGCGGCTGAACTTTCCTGTTCCATAATTTTTTCTGGATTTGGTCTTCCACGCCATACAAATAGCATATCTGATGTGGTGTCAGAATTTTGGCATATTCATCAATATATTTGCTCCTGATCTGCTGTATCTGCTCTTGTCTTCTTAATTGCTTTTTGACTGCAGCTACGGCTTCTTCCTGCGTTGTTGGCTTAACCATCTTCTTATGGTCTCCCCACACTTTAAGCATATCCTTGCTATACTCTGTATAAATAGGCTTAAAATCTTCAACCTGTTGTGGAGTCAGTTTAAGGATCATCGTAAATTCCGATATTTTAGCATCGAAAAGACGTTTTTTAAATTGCTCGCTATTCTTCTCCTGTGCCCAACCACACATAAACGACACACAGAGAAAAGATATTAAAATAATCTGTTTCATAATTCTCAAATATTTTGACGTTTAGTGATACTCTTCCACCACACCGGCTTGATAACAGTGTATCTGTTCAGCTTCTTCATCAGAGATACTTCCGAGGAAAGAATCCAGCGGACTACTCTCTGACATGACTGCGACCTGTTGATTGGCATTATCTGAAAACTGCTTGCCAATAAATTTCCAACTCACAGTAGTAATCAATATCAGCACAGCCGCCGTAGCTATTGCTGTGAAGATGTGACGGCGAAGCGATATAACTCTTGCTTTCTGGGCTGGAGATGCTGTCTGCTTCAATGCCATATCTATGGACTTGGTCCAAAGATCATCAATATATTCCTCACTTTCCTGATAAGGTAACTTCTTTCCGAATTCTGTTAACTCTTTCATACGTTTTCGTTTAAGTAAGTTTTTATTTTTTCAACGGCTATATGGTAACTGGTTTTCAAGCTTCCCACATTCTTGCCTGTGATATCTGCTATTTCTTCGTAAGCCAATTCGTCATAGTAGCGAAGATTGAAAGCTATACGCTGCTGTGTCGGCAATTTGAGCAGAGCCTCTTGAAGGAGCACTTCCGCTTTGCTGCCATCGACAGGGTTTTCCGCAAGCAGGGTCTGTGTCAGTTCTTCTCCTATTGAGTCCATGCTCTGCATGAAATTAGCGCGCTTACGCAGAAGCTGCAATGCCTCATTCGTGGCAATACGATATATCCACGCTTTCAACTGACTGGCATTACCTTGAAAATTGTCCAAATTGGTCCATATCTTAACGCTGGTTTCCTGCACGGCATCTTCTGCATCATCGTGCCCAACCACCGTACGCCGGATATGCCAGTACAATCCTCTGCCATATTGTTTAATCAGCGCCCTGAATCCCGCCTCCTTAGTAAGTGGGTCCTTGAGCATCTTGAAAATATCTTCGTCGCTGTAGCGTGAGGTTGCCATTTTGCTGTTATTCATATGTGCATCTGCTTTTGTAAGTCGCTTTGCAGGCACTCTTCAACTACATGATGCAGAAACTATGGCAAAGTTAAAAATAAAAATGAAAAATATTCTCTTTAAAGCTTTCAGCTCTTTGTTTTTTTATTATTTTTGCACTCGGAAATATGTTAAACAGGCATTTTCCCCTTGGAGAGATGCTCGAGTGGTTGAAGAGGCACGCCTGGAAAGCGTGTAAACGCCTAAAGCGTTTCGGGGGTTCGAATCCCCCTCTCTCCGCTGAGATTTAAGAGAAACCAATAAAAAGGTTTCTCTTTTTTTGTTTGATATTCAGATTGTTAATGATAACGTGTTTTGTCTTGTGTGCATCATTTTGCCCTTATAAACCATAATCGTATCGCACTCAACGGAAGATTGTGATTTATTATTGAAATGTTTTGAAATACCTGTGAGGTTTAGCTGTTCTTCCATTCTATAGGTGAGTTAATATGCAAATAGCGATTGCGTGGGAATATCAGTTAACCACTATCTCCCCGATATCCCGTGATGTCTTGGAATGGGCTGCGTACTAAACTATTTTTTCTTTGCCGGTGAAACGGCCGGTTCTGCCTTGAGTTTCTTTCTGAGCGTTATCACTGCTGACGCACAGAATGACAACATCAGCAACACGATGGCTACATAGGCTATCGCCTCTGTCGTCTTCACCGAAACAGGACGGAATTCCATGACCACCTTATGCTTGCCGGCAGGAATAACAGCACCGCGCAGGACATAGTCTACACAAGCCAGTTCCAGAGGCTTGCCGTCAATAGTTGCCGTCCACTCGGGATAATATATCTCAGAAAAGACTGCCAGTCCACCGTTTGTGCTTTCCACATCATAGTGCAGTTCGTTGCACTCGTATGCCGTCAGTGTAATCTTGTCGGCAGAGTCGGCCTGAGCCGGCACATCAGCCAGAACATTCTTGAACGAGCTGTTCGCCACGGCCTGGGTGCGCAGGTTCAGTTTCTCCAATGCAAGTATCTCGGCATTGGCTGTATCAACAAACTTCACATCGTGGACAAACCATGCATTGCCATAGGCATGGGGATTATGGAGCGGCATGGTATTGTTGTTCTGCAACGGCAGAATGAAATATTTCGTGTTGAGCATGTTCAATACAGGGAATACGGAGTCGCCCGGCACCTTGGACATGTCGCCTCCTGCGTCAGAGGCTGCCGGAATGACTTTCTGCATTTCGGGAGAGATGCAATGCGCTATCAGGTCATTATAGCGGGCCAGCTTGGCGGCATTGTAGCCTCCTATACTCTTGTGGAAATAGGATGTACCGTTTTCATTGAAGGTATTGACAGCCATGTTGAGCACTCTGTAATCCAGACTCTTG